>CAYSDT010000001.1:0-27023 GCA_964429835.1 uncultured Ardenticatenaceae bacterium
TCGGCACGTTCTTCTGTTTCGCTGAACAGACGGATATTTTCCAATGCGACGGACACATAATTGGCAACACCCACCAGCAAATCCATGTCAGATTCTTTGTATGCGTTGTACTGGTCACTTTGGCATGACAAAACGCCCAGTCGCTTTGTGCCTACTTGTAAAGCAACAAATAGCTTTGAAACAGAAGGATGCTGTGAAATATCGCCAACCACAACAACTCCTGACTGATCTTGTTGCAATGCCTCTTCTGGTGTCAAATGCTGTAACAAGGGTCGGCCTGTTTGCAAAACCTGATAAGAAGATGTCTCTGGCGTAATTGGTACTGGTAATGGGTGTTCGTGATATTGGCCGCCTTCAAAATTACTCACGATTGTTATCGCATTTAGTTCATCGTCATACAGCCCTGCAAAAAAGGCATCTACGGGCATGATGGCTTGTATCCGCCGATAAACAACTTCAAGCATCTTTTCCATATCTGATTCTTGCGAAACAGCACTGGCAATCTGATTGATTGTCGTCAATCGCTTTGCTTGGGCTTCGGTGGCGAAGAGGGCGCGTTGGGTTTCGTCTGTAAGGCGAAGGTTTTCGATGCGGGCGGTGAGTTGGGCGGTAACGGCCGTTATAATTTCAGTCGTCTCTGCATCCCACTCCTCATCATCGTCATGCGAAAACAGGGCAAGATTACCGATTTTTTCGCCATAAACAAGCAAAGGATGGTCATATGCCGCCGTTTCCATTTCCTCTATTACATCCGCTCCCGCGCCACTGTCGTACACAAACGACAACTCTTGTGCCTGTGTATCCACATAAGAATCCCAGCCCTCGCGTGTCAGGCGGCGTGTCAATACATCTAATTCAGCCACAGCCTCTTCCGATTGCTCAAACAAGCGTGCATTTTGAATAGCAAAGCCGATCTGGCTACCGACAGCAGCCAACCACTCCACATCAGCATCACGTCCAGTCAGCACCTCTGTGCTAAACAGGCAAAGCGTACCTAATACATCCCCGTGCGCCTGCATGGGAACACCCTGATACGCCTTATATCCCCGTGCCAATACGCCCGTAACATCAATCGGTGCGTATTCCGCCAAGTTTCCCAACACAATCGGTTTATTGTCCTGGTAAACCAGATCGCAAAGCGTTCCATCAAGCCCGCCACTTGCGCCCAGAATTGCGGCCCATTCTTCTGGTAAACGGTACGCTTGTAAGTCCAACGAATCAGTTTCCGTATTTACAATGCTAAACAGCCCTGATCCAAACCCAGTCGATGACAGCACTTGTTGCAACACCTCATCCAGCACGGTTTCTAAATCTAATGTGCCGCTGGCTGTTTTGGTGATGGCAAGTAACGCCTCTGTTTCTGCCAATGCCCCTTGTGTTTCACGATATTGCTCTGCATTTTGCAAAGCAACGGCAATCTGCGAAGCCAACGTCGTTTGGATATTACGATCCTCTCTGGAGAAATAGTCAGTCTTGTCTGATTGAATATCCATCACACCCAACACATAGTCTCCAAGAATGATGGGAATCGCCATTTCCGCTTGTGTTTTAGGCAAATGCGGATTGGTCATATAATCAGGTCGCGTACGCACATCGTTCACGGTAACGCCAGATTTCGTTCGTACTGATTCAGCAACGACCGAGTGGGGGTGGTCAAGCGCGATCTGGTGGTGTTCAGCAACCAACACCCTGCCCGCCTCACCAGCACCAGCCATCAACACCATTTTGTCACCATCATCATTCATCAAATAAATGTGAGCATGATAATAACCAAAATGATCCTTGATCGTGTCGGATACAAGCTGCAACAACGGTTTTATTTCCATGATGGCTGAAATCGTGATGCTGATATCGGCTACTGCTTGTAAATTGACTGCATGTGCTTCAATTGCGGCTTCAATGCGTTGGCGTTCAGTAATGTCACGGTTGTAAACGACAATGCCCGTCATTTCACCATCGTCACCATAAGTTGCCCGCGCCTTGCGCCATACCTTAACAAGGGAACCGTCTTTCCTGACGAGATCAGTTTCCACTTCTATATATCCTTCCTTTTTAAGTTTGGGGTACATTTTTTTGAACAGCCCCGCCCCTTCTGCGGTAAAGAATTTGGTGACATGCTGCCCAATCGCCTCATCCCGTTCGTAACCTAATGCTTGCAAATAAACATCATTACAATCCACCAAAAGGCCTTCTACACTCACCAGTTCAATGGCATCGGCAGCGGCATCAAACAGTGTGCGATAACGTTCTTCACTGGCTTTTAGCGTCTCTCTGGCTTGCTTGCGTTCGCTAACATCTCGTTTTATGGCAACGAAATGGGTGATTTTATCCCCCATCGTCCGCACAGGGGTAATCGTCATCTCGTCTGTATAAAGCGAACCATCCTTGCGTCGGTTAATTACTTCTTTTTGCCAAACACGGCCGTCTAAAACGGTATCCCACAGGTCTTTGTAAAAACCAGGCTCATGCTTCCCTGATTTCAAAACACGGGGATTGCCGCCGACTGCTTCTTCAAATGTATAGCCTGTTAATGTTGTAAATGCCGCATTCACCCATTGGATCGTGCCACCGATATTAGTGATGGCAACCCCTTCTAGTATTGATTCCAGTGCGTAATTTTGTAATTGTAACTGCTCTCGTACATGTTTCCGTTCGCTAATATCTTGGGAAGATGCAACTAAACCAATCGGAACGCCATCCTCACCTTTTAACAAGGCAACAGCCATCCATGTTGGAAAAGTCGTGCCATCTTTATGTTTATGGCCTACTTCACCTTGATTGCTGCCTGTTTCTATAATTTTTTGATTGAATGGCTCTACTTCATTCTGTAATTGCTCTGGGGTATGGAATATAGTGAGCGGCTGGCCGATCAGTTCATCAACCTGATAGCCGTGCATTTTAGCCCATGCAGGGTTGATAAATTGGATATTACCTTCTAAGTCGGCAATAGCTGTTCCGTCGAGACTTTGTTCTATGGCGGCCACCAATCTTATCCATTGTATTTCTTCATGTGATTCTATAGTGCAAGCTGTGGCGGCGATGGCAAGTTTATGAAACAACGGCCGTTTTTCCTCAATTTCCTCCTCCGACAATGGATCACCCTTTTTCAACACGATCATGACCCCATAATCGGGCAAATCAAAGCCGTATTGATGGCTGTCTTCATGTTGATTAACAAATGCAAGCGTCTCCGTGCCTTGTTCCAACAGTGCTTCGGCTTGCTCCAGCGCAGTGCGGTAAGCGGCATTGCGCTTGATGCGCCCTTTGGTGTACTGCTCTTGCAATTGGGAATCTCCATTCCCCATCGCCACCCGCTGATACACCCCAAGAGAAGAGGCTGCCAACTGCTCGAAAAAGGCCGCCCCGCTCTCTGCTAACATCTGATGCAGATCAAGGCTGTTGCCAATCGACAGCGACAACTGATAAAGGGCTTCCACACGCTCTGTTTGTTTTGTGGTTGAATCACTCATAACGTCTACCCTGATTAGTTTAATTCCACGACTGCTTTTTTAATTTTCAATGCACGACCTAACTCGGAAACGGCCGTTTTCATCGCCCCTTGCACCGTTTGCGCCCCTTGAATCTTCTGACTAATTTCGTTAATCAGCCGTTCACGCTCGGCACGTCTTTCCGTCGCTTCAAATTGGCGTACATTTTGTATGGCAATGCTGATCGATCCAGCCAATGTGACTAACAGACGTTGATCGTCCTCACCGTACCGTCGATTTTCATGGAAACTTTTAAGGGCAATCACACCAATCACCTCGCCAGCAGCCAACATCGGGACAGCTAAATAAGTGTCTGGAATACGCATGTCCCCTTCTAACACACCGCCCCGCGCCAAAAATTCTTCCTCTGCGCTCTCGTCATGGGTGCTGTTAAAAATAAGCGGCCGTTTTGTGCGAATCACTTCGGCCGTAAAACCACCGTTCTTATCAGCCAATCGGGATGGGATATGCTGTATGCCAACATCTGGGTTGTAAAAATAAGGAAAAACCATCATTCGGGATGACGGGTTATACAAGGAAAAATAGATGCCTTTAGCCGCAAACGCTTCTTGCAAACGGGGTCCAATGCTCGCAAACAGCGTTGATAAATCAAGATGCGTAGAAACCATCTCGCTAATCTCATTCAGCAGGAGTAATTCTTCACTACGTTCTTCCGTCTGGCGCAAAGCGTCCTGTGTGGCCGTGAATAAATTCAAGTTTTCCAACGCCAATCCAACATGATTAGCAATACCAAACAGCAGTGCAATATCCTCTTCGGTAAAATCGTGGAATTGGTAATTTTGCACCGACATCACACCAATCGCCTTCGCCCCCGCCATCAGCGGAACAAAGGCCATGTTAGACGGCCGTTGATTTTCATCATCATCACCGCCAGTCAGCAATAAATTCTGATCCTCCGTTTCCCTGTCCCAGAACTCCTCTGGTGTGTAGTTCACATAAATCGGCTTGCCGCTCTGCCAAACTTGTGTCGTCTCTACTTTCGGATCGACTCCCATAGGAGGAACATCGTGTATCACCTCATCATCATAGAAATAGGGGAAAATAAAATGCTTATGCGTTTCATCATACATCGCAATGAAAAAGGTGTCGGTGACAACAACACGGGCGACTTGTTCGTGAACGGCCGTAAACAGTTCGCCTTCACCAAGCTGTTGCGAAACGACCTGCGCCACCTCGTTGATGACCGCCAACTGCTCGGCTCGCTTATCCAATTCCTGACGACCCAACTCAGTTGTCTCTAACAGCCGCGCCCGTTCCAGCGCGTCCGCTATCTGACGTGATAAGCCGTCCAGCAGTAGTTGCTCATCCGCCGTTAGTGGCTCGCCCGATGGGTTACGCACGTCCAAATAGCCAATCGTTTCCGATTGCACCGTCAGGGGGATGGAAACAGGAATATCAGCATCGGGGAAAACGGCCGTTTCTGGCATCGTCGCCGAATTCATATTCACAATGTCGCGTGCAATCGGCTGCACCTGTTCGTTATCGAACATATAACCCCGAATCTGCCGCTCATCATCGGCCAAAAATGCTTGCCAATTTTCACGCGCCATCACCTGTTGTAATTTATTTAAGTTTTCTAACGCTTCTTGCCGTTGTTGATATTGACGCGCATTTTGAAGAGCAACGGCCGTTTGTGCCGCCAACAGCGTAAGGATACGCGCATCCTCCTCATCAAATTGCCCAACATCAGCCGCATGCATGTCCAAAACACCCAACAATTCATCGCCAACCAACATCGGTATAGCCAATTCACTGCGCGTATCTGGCAATAGTTCGTGCGCCATAAAATGGGCATCAAGCTGCACATCACTGCTTATAACACTGCGACGTGTTCGCGCCGCTCGTGCAACCAGCGACCGTTCCTGATGCAAAGAAATTGAAAGAACTGCACGACTTTCAGCCGCCAACATCTGCTCGGCAGCAGAGCCAGCAACGGCCGTTAATGCCAACTTTTCTTGTACTACATCAAACAAAAAGATATGCGTATGATACAAATCAAACCCATCACTTATTGATTCAACAACAGTATCCAACAGTTCACGCAAATCTAAAATAGCGGCTATATCTACACTAACCGTCGCCACCGTTTCCAACTCAACCGCCCGCTTCAACGCAAGTGCCTGCTCTTTTTCCAGATCAACAGCTAACTGGCGCTCACGTTCCATCCGCTCCTGCAATAAAATTTGCGAGCTTTTGTAATATAATTCCTGCTCGGTAAGCACCTCATTTAATCGTGCATCTATATAGCTTTGTAAAAACAATTGCCGATAATGATGAAGCGTTGCCTCCGCCCTTTCCCCCACTCCTTCCAGCATGACAACCGCTCGATCATGCAGCTTATCTATCAAAAGAACAGCGACCATAGGTGACAACCCATCACTCGCCAACGTTCGCACATGCGCCTGCAATTCTGGTTGAGAAATCTGTCCACTGACATATTGAATAAACACATCAATAATTTGCTGACTGGTCTTGGGAATATGGCGCATTGATCCCAACGCGGCCGTATTATCAAAAATATGACGGCGTAATTCGCCTGCCATTAGTTCAATCAGCATATCCGTTTGAGCCGACAACTGTTCTATGCAAATTGGTGATAAAACAGTCTCAGGGTTTCTCGATTGGGTCATTAGCGCACTCATAAGCTCTCTCTTATTTACGATTGTGCAGTAGAGTGGTTCAATCTTGAAGATTGAACCACTCTAAATCTAAAAAGGGTTATTTCTTGCCGTAGTCACAAGCAAAGGCAATGTGTTTTACTAACTGGAGTCTGGCGAAAATCAAATCTCAGTCGAGTTGTAGGGGCGGCTCGCGAGCCGCCCCTACTGGAGAGAAATTTCAAAAACGCCAGTGTCCAGTTACTAACCATTGACCAGTATCAAAAGAATTATTTCTTTTCTAAAATAGCGGCATAAAATTCTAGTTCTACACCTTCGTGATCTTCTTCGGTAAACATATCGCCGATACCTAGCCACTCAGCAATAGGTTTATAGCCATTCTCATCAACAACCCACGGCCCCATAATCTCCTTCGCCTGATCGAGCGTGATAAATTCAAAGTGCGCCCCCATCTGATCGAACATAGCCAGGAATTGATCCATCTTGGGCGTTGTCATCTCTGGGTTTTTGCTTTCAAACGTGACGAAAATTCTGCTACCAGGTGCAGCCCAATCATACAGGTCTTGCATCAACTTTATGTTTTCTTCCATAGAGAAGAACGATGTTACCGCGTTAACGACAAAGGCAATTTTACGATCATCACCAAAAAGTTCTTTTACAACGGGGGAAGACAAGATTGCTTCTACATTACGCGCATCTTCCTGAATGTAACGGGCATTGGGGTTGCCATCCAATAGTTCTGTGCCAAATGTCACCGTAACGGGATCATTATCCACATAAATCACTTTAGAATTAGGCACTAAAGAGTGAAGGTGGTCGGCGGTGGGCAATCCAGAACCGAGATCGATAAATTTATTGAATCCCAGTGCTTCCATCTGATGTGCGCCTTCACGAATAAATTGGCGCAAAATATGCACCCATTTTTTCGTAGATGGGACAAGGCTGAACATATATTCAGCAGCTTGGCGGTCTGCTTCATAATTATGGTGTCCCCCTAATGTATAATCGTATATTCGACTCGCATTAGGAAATTCACTCTGTGCATTTTGTTGATCGGTCATACTGATGTACTCCTTTACATGACTCATGGGCTGGCTTCTGTTTCACCATTTAGTGAATGCCAACTAGTTTTGATTTTGGACTGTTTTATAAAACCATGACAAGCGTATTATCTGGATAATAAAATAGTCCTTTCTAATTCTGTTAGTGTCATTAGTTATTCGCCACCTTTTGTACTCGGCAAATAAATTCGCTGCTACGATTGCAAAGTCGGTCTACACCGACTGAGAGCCAGACCGCGTAGGCGGTCTTCGCAATGAGTAGGCGCGGTTTTAACCGCCAGCCAACAAGTGGCTAATAATTCATGACACTAACTAATTCTCCGACTGTCCATTTTCTACTGACGCAAGCGCATCAGCTTCATCGGGTTCAGTCAAATAAACATAAGTTTGCCATCCCAATGCGCGTCCAATTTCTTGGGCGGCAATACGCAGGATGGATTCGGGGTCAACGGCCGTGTTGACCTGACTGCTAATTTCGCGCATGGTTTGCTCACGACGGGCGCGTTGCTGTGTGGCCTCAAACTGACGCACGTTCTGCACCGCTACACCAACTGTCCCCGCCAACGTGCCTAACAAGCGTTGATCATCTTCATTATAGATGCGTTGTCCCTCGCCATGATTCGAGCCGATGCCAATCGCACCTACAAGATCATCACCGACAATCATTGGTACACCCAAGAAAGAGTTAAGCGAAGTGGCGCGGTCGTCACCTAAACGGCCGCCTTGCGCGGTGTATTCGTCGGCAGACCTGCCTTCGCTGTTAAAAATGAACGGCTTGCGCGTCAAAATGACCCGCTCTGTAAAGCCGCCATCCGCATCGGCGTGACGTGAGGGGACATCAAGATCGCCTTCCTCATCACTGTGGTAATAGGGGAAATCAATCCGCTCATCGGCTGGATCATACAGGGCAAAAAAGATGCTGGTGGCAGCTAATGCGCTCTGAATACGCTGCCCAGCAGTGCTAAACAGTGAATCCAAATCCAGTTGAGCAGATACAATTTCGCTGATTTCGTTGAGCAATGCCAATTCGGAGGCGCGTAAATCAAGGTTTTGCCGCCCTAGTTCGGTCACTTCCAACAATCGCGCCCGTTCCAGTGCCTCAGCGACTTGGCGTGCGGCTGATTCCAGCAATAGTTGCTGGTCGTCGCTCAGTGGCTCGCCAGATGGGTTGCGTGCGCTCAAGCCGCCGATGGTGATGCCTTGTACAGTTAATGGGGAAACGGCCGTTTTTCCCTCCGCAAACACCTCATCATCACCCTGTTCAACCGCCTGTACCGTATGCTGATCGTACAGATACCCTTGCACAGTTCGGCTCTGATTGGTCATAAACGCTTCCCAGTTCTTGCGGGAGACAATCTGTTGTAATTGGGTTAAATCAGCCAACGCCTCTTGCGCTTCCTGATATTGCGCCACATTTCGCAATGCGGCCGCGATCTGCGAAGCCAGCGTTAGCTGTACATTGATGTCAATGTCAGAGAAGTGGTTCAACTCATCGGAATGTAAGTTAATCACACCCAGTAATTCGCGGCCAAGAATCAGCGGTACGGCCAAAATGGCGCGGGTATCTGGCAAATCAGGCATGGCTATATAGCTTGGTTCAAGCTGCACGTCGTTGGCAAATAGGGCTTTGCGCTGATGGGCGGCGTGCGAAATAATGCAGGTTTGCTCATCTACAGATATGGTGGGCATATCGTCTGTGGAAGGATGGTTTTGGGGGTCAGAAACGGCCGTTAATCGCAACATCCGCGTCTGTTCATGCAGCATGAAAATCTGCACATGGTAAAGAGTAAATTTTTCCCGCATCGCGTCAGCCACAAATTGCAACATTTCATCACGGTTCATCAGACCAGCCGCCGAACGGCTGATTTCTGTCACCAGTTGCAGTTCACGCGCCTGTTTGGCAAACGTATTTGCCGTGCGCTTGCTCACGATAACATTTGCCAACGTATTGGCAAACAGCGACGTCAATTCTGGCTCATACACACGCATCGGCTTTTGGGAGAATAAATTATCAACAGCCAGCCAGCCGATGGGCTGCTCGCCATCCAATAATACGGCCGCAATTTGCCAACCATGCCCGACAATGTCCCCTTCGTGACGCAGATCTAACGCAGGGCTTACCTGCCGCCCCTGCCGAATTTTCACGATGGATGCCGCCCATGAATCGGTAAATGGAATTTGGAAATGGTGGGCATCATACACGTTCCCATCTTGCCCCATTCCAAATGTTCCCATCATCAAATCGCGATCTTCGTCAATCAGCCACAATCGTATGCGATCAAACTGTAATTTTTCACGTCCAACGGCAACAGCCTGTTCATACATCAGTTCTAATGTATCCAAACCGCTCAAATCGGTGCTGATTTCATGGAGAAGTGTTAATTTAGCCTGAAAATCGCGGGCAGATTGTTCGCTGTTTCTCAGCGCCGTTGCCGCCGCATTACGCTCGGTGATGTCGCGCATGGTAATGCTGAATCCAGCCACATTGCCGTCAGCATCATAGTTAATGCCGACCGTCTCTTCCACTGGTGTCAATGTTCCGCCCCGCACTTGCAACATCGCTTCTGTAGACCAACTGCCTTGCTCGATGGCAATCGGCAAGCCAACCTGCATCAGTTTGGCCGCCTCTTCTGGCGCGTACAAGCTGCTGCTATTTATGCCAGAAATATCGTGGTCGGCTGGCAGTCCCATCATCTGTAGGCCAGATGGATTGATGTATAAGGCGTTGCCATCCAATGTGCCTACGCCAATAAAATCAGGGTGGTTTTCAACAATACCAGCCAACAATCGCGCTTGCTCGGCCAGTCGTTGGCTTTCAATGGTGACAGCTAACAAGCTGGAAATCTGAAGGATAAAGCCGACATCAATGGAACGGAAAGCATCTTTCTGTGTACTGCCGATATTAAGAACGCCAAAGGCGGTCACGCCCATAGAAAGCGGGGCGGTTATGACACTTTTGATATTGTTACTCTCCCATCGTCCGCTGTCGGCAAAGTCGGATAACGGCCGTTCATCGGGCAAGCGTATCATTCTATTTTCAGTAACGGCCGTTCCAGCCACCGTTGCCGTCACTGGCAAAGATTTCCCAACAGCCACTGTCTCAGTCATCCCGCTCGTTGATACAACCTCAAGTTCTGTTCCCAAATCAGACAGAAGCAGAATCGCAACACGATCCGCCTTCATAAGTTCCATCACATGCGTTCCCGCAATGCGATACACATCTTCCAAGTTATTGGCGACCGTCAAAGATGCGCTTAACTCGTTTAATAACGAAAGATTGCGTGATTGCTGCTCACTGGCGGCCAATGTGTCGGCTAACACGACCTGTTGTTGTTCCACACGCTCAAATGTGCGTGCATTTTGAAGTGCGAGTGCGGTCTGGGTGGCGATAGCTTGCAACAACCCAACCGTTTCATCATCAAACACATTAACAACATTATGTTGAATATCTAAAATACCCAACACCTGCTCACCAATGGCGATGGGAACGGCAATTTCACCTTTCGTATCAGGCAAATCGGCGTTATACAGCCAGACGTCATCTTGCGTCACATCGTTAATCGAAATCGTCTCGTTATCAAGAGCCGCACGACCAACAATCCCTTGTCCCATTGGCAATTGATGACCAGCAGCCAACATCCGTTGCCCAACCTCGCCGCTGCCGCCACGCAATTCAAGGTATTCGCCATCATTATCAAGCAAAAACAGTTGGGCGTGATAGTAGCCAAAGGCATCAGACATTTGACGAACAACTTCTTCAACCAACTCTTCTACAGAGACGATGGTGGAGAGGGTGCGGCTGACTTCGGAACTGGTCGTCAATGCTTGTGTACGACTGGTGACGCGATCTTCCAATGAACTGATAAAGTCGCGCAGTTGATCGGTCATACTGTTGAAAGCAATAGCCAGTGTGCCAATTTCGTCTTTGGTTTCAACAACGGCGTGTCGTTCAACGTCACCTTCTGCGATGGCAACGGCCGTTTCTGTCAAATGGTTAATCGGTCTTGTAATCCAACCCGCCGCATACGCCGCCACACCACTGCCAACCACAACGGCGATGATGCCCAACACCACACTGGCACGTTCCAACACCTCAACCGCTGCAAACGCCTCCACATACTCCTGCTGCACGGTAACCGCCCAATTCAGATCATCTATGGCTGGTAATTCACCATCTGTCTGCATCTCCGCCAAGACCAATATGCGCTGTACATCATTGACCTCAGCAATAAGTAATTCACCTGGATTTGCGCGTAACTGTTCTAAATCCATTCCAACTGCTGTTGGTCGCAAAACATGGCGATTAAACCCCTCATTAAAGGTGGCTATTCGATCATCAAAAATGAAAATCACCCGCCCTGTATCGCCCAAATCATGCATCAATGCCAACAATGATTCTAGTGCAAATGATGTATACAGCACGCCAACAACACTATTTGTATCGGCCGTGTAAATGGGCAAGGCGATGGGAATAACCATCGCCTCAAGCTCGCGGTCATATTCTGGCTGCCCAATATAAATATCACCGGAGCCGTCGTTGTACGCCGCTTGCCACCATTCCGTATCTGCATATGCGTATTGGTCGGGTATGTACGTTGTCCCAGCCAACGCTCCATATTTATCTGTCACCATCACGCCTAAATAATCAGGAAATAAGTATTGAAATGTAGCCAATGTACGCGAGGATGCGTTACGCAAGATGGGTGCTACCAAAGTAGGATCTGATTCCCATCGTGATTCAATATCATTGATAACAGCCAGCGCATCAGCTTCATCCCCATATTCCACATTTTGGTTGCGTATCAAGCCGCGCAAGGTGCTGTCTAACCCTAATGTTTCCAACACACGCACCTGCTGTATCAACAGTTGGCTGGCTGTCGCCGCGTCTGATTGACCAAGAAGGGTCAACTGTTCCCCTAATCGGTAGGTTAATGATTGACGAACGATGCTATTGCTAATCACTGTTGTCAACATAACAACGAGTGTAATCAACATAACAGATGCTGAAATCAGCTTGCCTTGCAGCGTGAAGTTAGGGAATTGGATGACAGCCATCACAAGAGCAAACGTCATCGTGAGAAGCGCACCAAGATAAACGATAGTCGTATCGGTCGTGCCAAGCACATTGCGCGTAAACGGCCAGTACAGATCGGCAAGGATGATGAGGATACCTGTAATCGTAATCAGAGCGATGCCCCTCGCCATCTTCCCGGCTGGCAATATCTGACTGGAAATAATAGCAAGTATGGCGATAAAGCTAACGGTGAGCGGCAGTCCAACAGAGGCGTATATGGATACCAAGTATAAATCGAGGGCGTAAATAGTAACGGCCGTTATTGCCATCGCCACAACGGTCTTCCCTTTTTTAGCAAGATAGGCAGCACCAAACATCACAACCCCGACAGCCACGCCCGCAACGGCTTCAATAAACCGTTCATCGTTTAATAGTGCCATCGCTAAAATCAGTAAGGACGCGCCCCCGGTTATGGCCGCAAGAACAAGTAGAATGATAAACGCACGTCGATTACGTTTATCCTGCACGTCTACTTCTTGTGTTGGCTGTTGTTCAATTATTGTCATAATCTGTTACCCAACGTCTTTAGCATCTACGCTGCTATCCATACTCACGGTATCATCTAAATAGGCAAATATCTCTAATCCCATCGCCTGACCAACTTCTTTAACGGCCGTTTTCAATACAGATTCTGCATCAACGGCCGTGTTCACACGGTTCGTAATCTGGCGCAATGTTTGCTCACGCCCCGCCCGCTTCTGCGTTTCATCCAGCAAATTGCGATTTTCAATGGCAACAGTCGCCTGTATACCAAATGCGGTAAGCAAATCTACCTCTGCCTGCGAAAAATCAGGTTGATCAAGTTGATTGATAGCCGTCAATGTTCCCAAAATTTTATCTTGATAAATTAGCGGCACAACGATAAGCGAGCCAACATCATGTCCCAAGCGATATTCGTGTGCCATTGCGCTTTCGCGCTCATCACGCATAAATTTAGGTGCAAAAGCGGTCTTGCGCTCGCGCAATGTCCAGCCGCTCAACCCGTTCCATATATCGCTAAAGCTAACATCCAGATCAACCTTTTCGCGCCCCACACCGCCAGCGACAGTATGCTCCACGACCTCTTCATCTACATCACAAAGCAATAAAAGCAATTGATTGGCATTGATAGACTCTGCCGCACCATCGGCAATTATGCGTAATAGCTCCGTATTGGTTTCAATGGTTGGCAATACGCGGCCAATGTTGTACAGCGTTTCGGTATGGTGACGGGCTTGCTCAATTTCCTCAAAGAAGCGGGCGCGTTCCAACGCCTCTCCAACTTGTGTGGAGATGGAGTCCAGCAACTCCTGGTCAGCCTTTGACAGACTGCCCGCATCGGCTCGTATAGCAATTTTGCCAATTTGTGTGCCGCGCACGCTCATGGGCATGATGATGTGGTCGCTGTTGTCGATTTGTAAACGGCCGTTTTCCGTCATTACCTGCACCCCATCGGCCGTTGCCACATACCCATCCTGCTTGGCAAGCGTGCGCCATCCTTCCTGCGCCGCCGCCCGTTGCAGCGCATTCACCTCATCAAGCGCGATCTGTGTTCGCTCGTACTGTTGCGCGTTTTGCAACGCAATCCCAATTTGCGTCGCCAATGTGGTGTAAACAATCACCTTCTCTTCAGAAAACGCATATGGCATTACCGACTGCACATCCAACACACCTAACAATATGTCACCACTCTGCATCGGGATGGCTAACTCGGCTGCCACGTCGGGCAGTAAAGGATGGGAAACAAAATTAAGTTCTGTTCTAACATCGTTTAGCACGACAGGTTGACGTTGCAATGCGGCACGGGCAACCAATGAATAGGGATTATTGATATGCAAAGCGTGTTGATTGGCAACCAATTGCGCCCCAACTTCACCAGCACCCACCGTTGAAAGCAGTTCCTGATTCAATTCATCCAAAATAAGGATGTGTACATGGTAAAGGTTGAATTTCTCTTTGATTAAATCAACCGTTGTCTGCATTAAAGAAAGGGGGTCGCGCATGGCAGAAACGACAGATCCCACTTCTGTCACTATTTGTAGATCCTCATTGTTCGCCTGTGTTTGCGCCAGCAAAAACTGTGTTTGCAAATAAGCAGTAATACGCTGCCCCACACCACCGATTAACATGCTGTCTTCATTTTCAAACTCGTAAATCGGATCATATGCCACCGTAATATGACCAATATGGCGGCTCTGCACACGCATTTCCTCAATAATATGGCGTGGATTTTGCCCCGCATCAGCATCGCCATACAACTGCCCATCCCACGAAATAGAAGCGGTACAACCCTCTGCATGGCTCATCGCTGTCGGGATTTCTGTCGCTGCCCACTCTAAAAATTCAGGGACAGGGCTGTTTTCTTCAATCTTGCGCCCAATACCATTAAACAGGTCAAGTTCTGCCAACCGTTCCTCCAGCATAATTTCAACTGCTTTAATTTCACTGATGTCCGTCGAAATACCAGCGACCGCATACGCCTCCCCTTGCTCATCAAGCAGTGGAAATTTAACAGAAATGTATGTGTGCATTCCATCTTCATGGGGAATATCTTCTTCGGAAGTGATGGTTTCCCGTTGCGCCAACACGGCAAGATCATTCTGACGTACAACATCGGCAATATCGGCTGAAAAAATATCGTGATCAGTTTTACCACTGACTTCGTCGTTACTGACATTAAACAACTCTTCATACCGTCTGTTGACAAGCATGTATTTGCCGTCCGCGTGTTTGATGTAGATAACGGCCGTTGCATTGTTAATCACACCACCAAACAACGCCTCGCTAGATCGCAACGCCTCTTCCGCCAACTGTTGACGTGTAAACAAGAGTGCGTTTTCAATAGCGGCGGCTATCTGACTGCCTATCGTCTCAAAGACAAGTACGGCTTCCTCATCAAACCCGCCTGCTTTGGCGTGATGCAACACCAATGTACCTAATACGCGAGTGCCTACCAGCAAGGGGACGACAATCTCTGATTGCGTGTCGGGCAATAATGGATGGGCGCGATAGGTGGGAGAAACGGCCGTTTCCATATCCAGCATCGCCCGTCGCCCCAGCACCGCCAACCCATTACTGGATGTCGATCTCACTGGCAATTGATGCGACCGCGCCAGCAGACGTTCACCGACTTCCCCAGTCGCCGCTTTCAGAATCAATCTATCACCATGCAACGTAGAATCCAATAGATAAATTTGAACATGATACAGCCAATACCGCTCCTGAATCATATCAACAGCGTGCCGCATCAACGGTTCAACATCACGCATCTGGGTGATAGTGCTGCCAATATCGGCGATATTAAGCAAATCATCAGCACGTCTGCGTGCCTGCCCATCCAATTCTGCTGACAGCGCAATCGACTGTTGCGACTGCTCCTCTGCTAATTGACGTGCCTCTGTCAAGCTATGCACAATGACATATTGCAAAGCGGTAATGATGGCAAGAATAATCGTCCAACTTACCGCATACGCATACGGAATCATCTCCCGTGAAACGAGCAATCCTGTTGCTTCTAAATAAGCAAAGCCCCACGCGGCGATGACACTCATTCCCGTGATTACAAAGGTGACACGCCAACCCAGCAACATTGCCGTAATCAGGATAATAATGACATAAGCGGCGATGCCTAAATTTCGTGCGCCGCCAGTCAGCAACCCCAGCATCGTCAATATCCCCCATACCTCAACAACAAAAACAAGACTAATAGCGCGGACATACCCCTTTCGCATGATAAAAATCAAGCTGGCATTCAACGGGACAGACGCAAGCAATAGCAACATCGGTGCGGATGTGAGGGAACGAATGCCAGCCAATACCTGCCCAGCAACAAGGGCAAACGAGCCTATCATAACGGCAATCAGAAAGCCGTTTAAGAACGCAGCCGTGCGCGTCTTTTCAATATCATCAAAAACAGGGGGTGCCAATAGTCGTTTGATTTTTTCAAGCATCAGCTTTGCCCTCCATTTGAGGTGGATGCAGTCTCGGCTGTATTTTCCAGATAAGCGTACACATCTACCCCCAACAGTCGGTTAATTTCGCGGGCGGCCGTTTGCAACACAGTTTCAGCGTCAACGGCGGTATGCACACGCTCAGAAACTTCGCGTAATAGCCGTTCCTGACGAGCGCGGGCGCGGGTCTGTTCAAACAGTCGCGCACTTTCCAAAGCGACGGCCACATAGTTAGCAATGCTAACCAACAACGAGAGATCGGTTTCATCATATTCGTCATAGTTATAACTTTGGATAGAAAGCGTACCTGTCACTTCCTGCCCTGTATGCAATGGTGCATACATCACCGATACGGTCTCTCTATTATCATTTGTGCCAATAAACAACTCACCCCGCTTGCGATCTTCCACCACTTCTTCTGCTGTAAGATTATTCAGAATCGGCTCGCCATTTTGCAAAACACGATAGCTATAACTGTCTGGATGAAGCGGCAGCGGCTCCTGATGGGTGCGTACATCCTGTTCATAAATGAGGGGATACTCCATCAACTCCGTCTCTGCGTTGTAAAGCATGATGTGGAATGTGCCAACATCCATCAACAGCTTCATTTCCGTGTAAATGGCTTGCAGTAATGGTTCAACATCTACTTGCTGGGAAGCGATTTGGGCAACACGATTTACCGTTGCCATCTCTTCACTGCGCCGTTTGGCTTCGGCAAGAGCTTCTTCAGTTTGTTCAAAAAGGCGTGCATTTTGCACTGTCGTGGCTGCCTGAGCAATGATGGTCTCTGCTAATCGTAACTGATCTTCTGTAAATTGTGTGTTGGCGGTCTTAATGTCCAAACCAACTGTACCAATCAGTTCCCCACCAATAATCATTGGGAAAACGGCAACCGCTTGAATGTTCTCTTTACGGAAAATGCCATGTGTAACGGCCGTTAATGGACTACTCTGCGCGTCAGCCACAAACGCATATTGGCGCGTATCCAATACACGTTGAGTCAACAAATTCCCCTCAATGGGGATGACTAAGCCTTCCAAATCCGCACCCGCTGGATAGGACGCGGTGATGATGAGATTTTCACGCGCTTCATCAAGCAATGTGATGCTGGACTGGGCGATATTCAGCACAGAAACAAGCTCTTCGGCCACAATGCGAAGGCTTTCTTGCAAATCTAATGTTTTTGAAATTTTAGCGACAATTTCGTTAAGCTGTTCCATCTCGTGGCCGCGTCGCTGTGCCATAGACAGCGCGTTTTCTGTCTGGTTTTCTAATCGCAACGCTTCGATATGGCTGCTCAACTGGGCGGCAACTTGCTCTAGCAAAACGGCCGTTCCCCCATCAATCCCATTCTCCGCTTCCACCGAAAGGGAGCCAATTTTCTGCCCGCCAATGACGAGCGACTGAGAAACGGCCGTTTTCAACGATTCCAAACTATCCGCTTCTTCTACGTTCTCTTCTATAAACGGCGTAACTTCATTGCCATCATACTGATACCCATGCGCCAACGCCTGCTCACTTTGCTGTTGATATGAATCCCAGCCTTCGCGGGTCATGCGGCGCAATGCGCGTTCCGCTTCGTTGCGGTAACGGTCTGTTTCATCCAATAAGCGCAAATTTTCAATGCGCTGTCCTACCTGTTGCGCTACCAAATCAAGCAATTCCTGTTCGCCATCTGTCCACACCCGATCTTGCAGACCAACGATTTGCAGGCTGCCGACCTCTTCTTTATTGACTAAAACGGCCGTTTCCATCCCATTTTCCCCAGCCGCCAACGTCGTCAACTCCTCATCCAGTAATTTCGTTTCAATTTGATCGTAACGATAAGCAATATGCTCGCGTCGATCAACCGCATCAAGATACGCATCCCAATTTTCATGCGTCAACAGACGTGATTGCGCTTCAATTGAAGATTGCACCTCTTCTCTTTCACCAAACAGTTCTGCATTTTGCCAAGCGATGGCTAATTGCGAAGCCAACACATCAAAGGTGATGAGGTCACTCTTTGTCAAAATACCAACTTGATCGGCCTGCATGTTCAGCGTGCCAATTAACTGCCCGCCAACCATTAACGGCACTACCATTTCAGAGCGTGTGTATGGCAATAGCTCATTGGAACGGAACATCAGATCATCACGCACATCTTCAACAACAACGGCCGTTTGTTCCGCCGCCGCCACACCATTGATCGAGCCTTTACCGACAGGCAAATAGTGGGCGCGCCGCATCAACTCTTCACCAACAAGACCCGTACCAGCCTGAATACGCAATGTCTTCCCCAAAGCGTCCACACGATAAATTTGTGTGTAATACAGATGGAACCGCTCGCCGATAAGATTAACGGCCGTGTCCAATAATTCACGCCGATCTGTAATCTGCGTCAAGCGACTGCCAATTTCGGCCGCCAACTCCAACCCATGCGTGCGCTGGCTCACCTGCAACTCCAACGAACCAACCAACGTCCGCAATCGCGCCGCCATCTCATTAAAAGCCTGCGCCAACGCCCCAATCTCATCTTCTGACTCAACATCTAATGTCACATCCAAATTACCAGCAGCAATTTCTTCAGCCGATGTTGTCAACAAAATAATAGGATTGGCAATTGTTTGACTAAAAAAAATGGCAAGACTGGGGATAAGCAATAAAGCAATCGCCAAGATCGCCAAGCCGGGGGCTAACGCAGCGTTAACAGGAGCTAAAACGGCCGTGTTTGATATAGAATTTGCCAAATACCAACGCGGACTTGTCTCGCTGGGAATCATCACTGGCTGGTACGTCAATAAATCAAGATCGGTTTTCAAAGAACCCGTTTTACCCGCCAACAACAGATCTCTCAATCCAGGAAAATCATCAACGATAGTGATTTCCATTTCTAAATCCCGTCCCCATCGTTTATCTTCATCAGGGTGATATAAATAGTATCCATCTTCATCCACTAAATACGTCGTCACCTCACCTTCACCCAAAATATCCAAAAAATTCTGCGCCAACACATTGGTGACAAATACACCTCGTGTTTCACCATTAAATTCTACTGGCGTACCATAACGAAGCATCGGCTTATACGGAATCTCAATCGCTCCATGTTCCACATTCAAATCGAGCGGCGAAATCATCAACTCACCTGACGATAATTGAATCGTGTCATCAAAATAGTAACGTCCCGACTTATTCTGCAAATCTACCGCCTCGGCAACAGAAATCACGCCATCAGCACCACGATCAACCCGCGCGATCTCCTGCCCCGAAGCATCAATAAACCGAACCTGATCATATATTTGCCGCGTCTGGGCGATAATGCGTAATTCCTCATTCAAATGAAAAAGAGCTTCCTCAATCAATTCGGGGTCACCATCATCTACGGCTTCCAAATACGTTTGAACAACTAACGATTGTCCCAAAAATTGAATGTCTGACTCGGTCGTACCTAAAAAGCTTTGTATCTCGCCTACCTTCCCATCACCGTCAAACAAGTTATGGATAACAATGTCGGCGTTTAGTTGGGTCGTGATTTGGGAAACAAAGAAAATACCAACAGCTGCCACAATCACAACGGGTATTGCCATAAGAACAACCAGCAATTTACTCCGTAGCTTTAGAAAACGATATCGAATGCCAACAACTATCATCAGAATAATCGCGCCAATCCCCATCGCAATAATAGGTGTGGGAGATACCGTTGGTGTAGAACGCTCAACTGGCCCCCACCAATCCAACAGTACGGTAAAGATCATGAAAAGTGAGCCAATGATAATGAACGTGTTCGCCTTTTTCTCAGGCAATCCCTGTGTGGCAATAGCGATGATCAACAACATCACCACCAAAGCAAATAGCGTTGCTCGCCCAGCAACCACAAAAGGAATACTCATCGTTGATGCCATCAACCCAATGAGAATAAGGCTGATGCCAAGTGATGACCGCCCCCGCCGACACAACCAAATGCTGACAAGTGCAGCAATTACGGTTGCGCCCATTGCAATGAGCGGCAACGCCCTCTGCCAGTCAGCAAGCCCATCCATCGTCAGCAAATTTCGCACTGCTCCCAGCCAAGCAACAGACATGATGACAGCAACGGATATTGATATCCAAAACGGTTCACGCGCCTGATTTGTAGTTATCTTTTGTTCACTCATAATAGCCGCTTTATCGAATTAACAATTGACAATTGATAATTGACAATTGTTAATTGACAATTAAGTTGTCGGAGTGGAGATTCATTTAATCCCTAAACTTTGGAAGGTTTTATTTAATCTCCATTCCTAAGATTTATTTCTATTGATTTCCGCAATTGCTTGTTGCACACCCAACGATTCACCCAATTCATGGGCGGCAATATGCAACACACTATCCACATCCGTCGCCATCTGAATTTTCTGCCCGATGAGGTTGGCGGTCGCTTCCCGATCTGCCCGCTCGCGAATATCCTGATACAGGTAGATGTTTCGTAGAGCAACGGCCGTTTGGTTAGCAACCGATTGCAACAAGTGCATATCATCCTCACCCAACCCCCCGACCTCATTATGTTGAACATCCAGCACGCCCAACACATCCTCTGTAGTAAATGCGATTGGAATCGCCGCCTCAGAGCGCGTATCAGGAAGCAATGAATTCGGCTGCCACTCATCATCTTGCAACGTGTCGGCGATCAAAATCGCCTCATTATTCACGGCCGCACGCCCAACCAAACCAACGCCCACCGGCATCTTATGCCCGCCGCTCATCATGCTCAAGCCAGCCTCACCAGAGCCGCCAACCATATTCAGCTCATTTAATTCCTGATCAAGCAGATAAATTTGCACATAGTAATACCCAAACGTCGCCTGCGTCACCTCTACCACCTCAGCAACCAATCGTTCCTGATCGAGGATGGTAGAAATATCACGGCTAATTTCAAGTGTTGTTGCCAATGCCAGCGTCCGTTCTGCTACACGATCTTCCAGTCCAGACATCGTGTGCTGAATTTCATCAGCCATATTATTAAATGTAACCGTCAACTGACCGATCTCATCTTTGGTTGTCACCTCTGCCCGTGCATCCAAATCACCAGAAGCCACCGCTTGGGTTGCCTCAATCAATCCTGTAATCGGACGAATAAGCACACGGCCGAAGAGAGCAACCACAATCGAAGAGATTGCCAACGCGGTCAACCCCAACACAATCAATCCCCGCTGCTGTTCATCCACAGGTTCTAAACTGGCCGCAAGCCCCTCTTGAGCGACAACTGTCCAGCCCAAATCAGCGATAATTGGTAAATTGGCAGAGGTACGCAAATCAACCTGACTGACCAACTGGGAACTATCGGCAAATTCAACAATGGCGTAAGAGTCATCTTTCACCGCCGCCAACAGTTCAACCGTTTCTGGTGATAAATCAAGTGTAGAAAAAGTAGTCGCATCCAAAAGTTGATCACCAGGTAACAGCAATCCTAACTGACCTGTTTCACCCAAACCATCTTCGGCTGCCAGCAATGCAGCACGCAAATCACGCAAACTGTATGTTGCATGCAATGCACCAATTACACGACGAGAACTGCGCTCAAGGAGAGGGATGGCGATATCCACGTTAATCACGCGATTCACCGCGTCTACCTGTGGATCACTGATATACGTCAATCCACCAAAAACAACAGGCCACCACTCTTCGTCGCTATGATCGTAATGCTCAGTGCGGTTTGTGCTGGAAACCAACACACCACGTTTATCAACAATAAATGTCTCTGAGTAGGCGGGGAATGAGCGGCGAAATTGAGATAATTCTACAGCCAGCGTATTGTTCAACACTTGTTGAATCAGCGGGTCTGTAAAATCAGCCGTATGCCACGCTTCATCTTCTTCTGTTACTTTGTCAGCAATTTCTGTTGCTGTCTGCCCCAGATATTCATCATTATGTGTTTGTAATATCGACTGGAAAGCGTTATTAAAGCTGAACGCTTGCATCAGGCTAACTTGTTGGGCAAGTAAATCCCCGATATTTGCCGCTTGTATGTCAGCTACGCCATACAATGTATTGCCGACTGCGGTGGTAATGGTTTTGCTGGTGCTATTGCCAATAAAGAAAACAACACCCACGACTGCTCCTGTTATGACCAACACATTGGTAACAAACAGTTTGACGAGCAAGCTATAACTTGGGAAACGACGGATAGCAAAGTAAATAGCTACTAACATGCTGCCGAGTAAAAGCAGTGGCACAATAATATCTAATGGAGGAGGCAAGGGGGTGCGTGCATACGGCCAAAACAGGTCTAGCAATACCAGGCCAATGGCTAATGCAACGTCAGCAATCGTTCCCCAAATCAAATACTGGGGGAGTGTTTGTGACACAATAACGGCCGTTAATACGAAACTGACAACCGCCAACATCAATCCAATATCCAGTAACTGTATAGTGATACCATATACCGAAATCCAAATGATTACGATAATTAATACGCTGCCAATGGCAACACGGCCGTTTCTAATCAGCCATATATTTATCACCGCCACAATAAATATCATCGTTGGCAACAATGTCTTTACGAAATCCTGATCCCCTAGCAAGCGTACCACAAAAGAAGCCACGCTTAACACCAGTGTCGTGACAAGGATGACGATGCCGATACGCAACGCACGCGCCTTTAGTTCTGCTGCATCCACCGTAGGCTCTATCATTCTGCATCCTCCAACGAAACATGCCCATTCCCATTAAACATATCGGCATCATCTGGTTTTGTTATTCCAAAATCAGCTAACTGCACCGTTGCTTGCCCCGACCCAACAGAACGCCCAACCTCGCGTACTGCAATTTGCAATGCACGCTCCACTGTCGTTGCCTGCTGAATTTTCTGGTTAATTTCATTGATACGCGCCTGTTGGTCAGCCATTTCCCGTGTATCTGCATACAAGCGGGCATTTCGCAGGGCGATGGCAACTTGATTAGCGATGGATTGCAGCACACGAATATCTTCATCACGGATACTACCTGCGGCATCCTGCTGCACATCTAACACGCCCAACAGCACATCACCAACAGAAATAGGAACGGCCGCTTCTGATTTCGTCTCTGGCAGTAAGGGGTTATGGAACCAGTTTTCATCCTCAGTCACATCGGCGGCAACGATGGGCGTATTTGTTTCTGCCACCCGTCCCACCATCCCTGCGCCCAGCGCAATGGCTCGCCCTTGTGCCAACATAACGCGCCCCGCATCACCCGTGCCGCCAGCCAGCATCAACATATCGCCACTCTTGTCTAGCAGATAAATGTGAACATGGTAGTAGCCAAATGTTTCCTGAATTTGTTCAACAACTTCTTTAACTAACTCTTCTTGCGTCAATATGGTTGACAGGCGGCGACTAACTTCGATACTGGATTCTAATGCTTGTGTGCGGGCAACAACGCGCTGTTCCAAATCATCAATTAGCACCTGTATATGCGCGGTCATTTCATTCATCGCAACCGCAAGCGTTGAAATCTCTTTAGGGCCGTCCAACGGGGCTTGTGCGGCAAAATCGCCATCTTGAATTTTAACGGCCGTTTCTTCCAATGCTGTAATCGGCTCCGTAATGCGATTAACGACAAAAATACTGACGACAACCGCCACCACAATTATCAACACAATCACCCCCGCTAATAATAGCGCGGCCATTACCGTTTCCTGCTGTGTCAATGCCGACAAACTCTCTACCACTACATTAAACGCCCTAAATTTCAACTTCATATCGGCCGTAGAAACAAAAGAGGGTTCACCAAACAAACCCGCATAACGGCCATCTTCCTCTGGAGGTGTAAATGTCATTCCCTCCAATACCACATCCTTGTCCATATGGGCGATCACGCGATCACGCACATCAACAACGTAAATGCTTATCCCCTCTTGCACAGGCACTTCAGACAGGAAACTCCATATCGTTGAAAAATCAACCTCTGCCACCAACACGCCCGTCCCCCATCCCGTTTCAGGATCAATTAACGGATGTGAGATCAGCATAGTCGGCTTACCGCTCTCTTCATCTAGTTGCGCGTCACCATAATGCGTATCTAAGGTGAGCAACGGTTGAGCATAAATGGGATCAGAGCGATCCCACGCTTCTCCATTCATTGGCGAAACAACTCCATCCAAAGAGACGTAAGCAAGCTCTTCCGCATTCCGATCAAGCAATGTCAACGAGCGAAAAGCGTCGTTATGCGTTAAAAGATGTTCCAGAGCCACTTCCTGCTCGGCCTCATCCATCGCTGTCAAATTCTGTACCTTCGACAAAAACGCCATTTCATCGGTAATGGTAGATACAAAATTGTCAACTTGCACGGCAACACGCTGCGCCAACACTTGCTGCAAAGCAAGCGCGTCATCCTCCCGTGCGACCATATTACGCGGCACCAACACAGCGACGATGATCAGCAAGGGAGCGATAGACATGGCGATATAAGAAAATAATAGTTGAGTGCGAATGCTCTTAAACATGCGTATATCTCTTTTCTGCTAAACGATATTGATGACTCTACTGAAAAAAGGTGTTGAAACCCAAAAGTTCAACTTTTTGTCTCGACAGGATTTATGCCTTATTGGGTAAAAGTCGAACTTTTTTCAGTGGACTCTATTGATGAGTATGATAATGCAAAAAGCCACGAGATAACGGTGTCGTGGCTTTTGTGGCGATGGAATTTTTACGGTTTTGAACAAGGCGGGACAAATGGGTGGCGTACACGGCAAACAAACGGCCGTTTTCGCCAATCGCTCTTTTTCGTATGAATTTATTCAGTAAGGTATCAACGCTATTCATATGTTCAGTTTCCCGTTTTTAATCAATGCTAAACGGCCGTTAGGTCAGTGCAAAACCAGTTTCTTGCACAACCCAAATCGGGTATAAAACACCCTCCACCCACATAAAACATTCGACTGATATGATAGCACAAAACCAGCTATCTAACGTGAACAATCCGTAGAAGAACAGGGGGTAAAGCAGGCGACAGTCCAATGGGGTACAAAAGTACCATGCAAAAAACCGCTTAACAGCGTCGTCTACCAGATAAATTGTTTGATACTACAATAAAAAATACTACTCTTGCAACGCTTGCGTCAACAACGTATTGACCAAGCGCGGATTCGCTTTGCCTCTGGTCGCTTTCATCACTTGCCCGACAAAAAAGCCGCGCACTTTCATGTTGCCGCCACGATAAGCGGTGACAGAATCCGCATTATCGGCCAAAATCTCGGCAATAACGGCCGTTAATGCCGCTTCGTCCGAAATTTGGGAAAGCCCCTTTGATTCTACGATGAAAACGGCCGTTTTGCCCGACTTAAACATCTCATCCAGCACCTCACGGCCACTGTTTTGGTTGATGGTCTGTTTCGTAATCAAGCCCAACAGTTCCACCAACCCTGCGGGGGTGATGGGATTCGCGTCAATTGACAGTTTGGCTTCGTTCATCAAACGGAATAAATCGTTGATAATCCAGTTGGCGATCATCTTGGGGGTGATGGATGGATCGGCAGCCGCAGAAATAGCAGCCTCAAACCAAGTCGCTACCCCAATCTCATCCGCCAGTACATCGGCATCATAAGCTGACAGCCCAAAATCAGATTGGTAGCGTGCCAGTTTAACGTCGGGGAGTTCAGGAAGGGTGTGGGAAACGGCCGTTATCCATTCCGCATCCAAAAACAGCGGCGGCAAATCAGGCTCATCAAAATAGCGATAATCTTCCGCCTCTTCCTTCGCCCGCTGGCTGAATGTGATGCGTTTTGTGTCATGCCAGCCGCGTGTCTCTTGCACGACTGCACCGCCAGCACGCAAAATCTTTTCCTGTCGCACAATCTCGTAAGCCGAACCATCGGCCAATGCGCGGAAGCTGTTCAAATTTTTCAACTCAGTGCGCGTACCAAATGTCGTCGTTCCCGCAGGGCGTAAGCTGATATTAGGTTCAACGCGCAGTACACCTTTCTCCATATCGCCTGAATTAACACCCAAATAGCGCAAAATACGACGGATTTTCATCCCATACGCCCGCGCCTCTTCACCAGAATGAATATCTGGCTCAGAAACAATCTCCAGCAACGGCACGCCCGCACGGTTGTAATCCACGAGAGAATGCCCATCTTCATGCGTCAATTTACCCGTGTCCTCTTCCATATGAACCCGACGAATCCGAATCCGCTTCGTTTCGCCAGCTTCCGTCTCGATGTCCAGCCACCCGTTCAGCCCAATCGGCTGTTCGTACTGGGTAATTTGATACGCCTTCGCCAAATCGGGGTAAAAGTAGTTTTTACGCGAAAACACATTATGCGGTTGCACTTCGCAGTTCAACGCCAACGCCACTTTCATCGCATATTCAATCGCCCGCCGATTGATGACGGGCAACATGCCGGGCATACCCAGACAAACAGGACAAACGGCCGTGTTTGGCGGCGCAGTCACACTGTCCACCACGCGGCAGCCACAAAACATTTTGGAATTGGTCATCAACTCGGCATGAATTTCCAAGCCGATAATCGGTTCATATGTAATCATAAGAAAAGATAGAGTGTAGAGATAGAGAAACGGAATATGCTGTCTCTATCTCTACACTCTACACTCTATCTAGGGTCCAAATGCGTCCAAGACGGGCGCGTAATGGCAACGGCAGCCATCCGCGTGGGAACAGCCTTCAACGGGCAATGCGGGAACATCACCAAAATCATACGCACCTTCAGCCGCACGGCACGCAGGGCAGCTATCACGGCTGATCAAAATCCGAACCCGTGTCGCCAATCCACCTTCAATATCTTTTAATGCTTGTTTCTGTTCTTTTGTTCTTTTTGCTTCGTCGTACACAATTAGCTCCTTACTAATAACATCTCATTCCCACGCAGAGCGTGG
>CAYSDT010000001.1:27123-28659 GCA_964429835.1 uncultured Ardenticatenaceae bacterium
CCACGCAGAGCGTGGAACGAGATGTCAATTATTAAATAATCTGTCCGTTTTTAATAACGGTTTCAACCAAATTTGTCCCGTACCGATACCCTAATTGGCGGTAATCAGGTACGGATAAAATCAATATATCAGCTTGCTTGCCAGCTTCCAAGCTGCCAATCTCATCGCCGCGCCCGATGGCGTAGGCGGCATTTATCGTCGCCGCTGCCAACGCTTGCGCCTGCGTCAACCCCATGTAACGGCAACCCAACGCGATGACCATTTGCATCGACTCGTTCCACGTCGTACCCGGATTGCAATCGGTGGCAAGGGCGAGTGCGCCATTTGCGGCCAAAATTTGCCGTGCGGGGGTGTACTCGCTGTGCGCCAACCCAAACGGCGTACCCGGCAACCCCACAGCGATGGTGTCACCCGCGCCCAATGCCGCGATGTCTTCATCAGGGGTGCAAACCAGATGATCGGCGGAAATTGCGCCGAGTTCGACGGCTAATTTTGTGCCGCCCAACCCTTCAAATTCATCGGCGTGAACTTTCAGGCAAAAACCTAATTCGGCCGCCTTTTGTAAAATACGGCGTGTCTGTGCCACATCGAACGCGCCAACTTCGCAAAATACATCGCAGAAAAGGGGCTGATCGTTATCAGCCATCCATTTTGCGCCTGCGGGCAATGTTTCGTTGATGAGCAGATCGACGTATTCGTCAGCGCGACCATCATATTCTGCTGGGACGGCGTGTGCGGGTAAAAATGTGGGGGTTAATTCGATTGGCAAACGGCCGTTTAACCCCAAAATCGCATCCAACTGCTTGATTTCAGCCGCCGTACTCAATCCATAGCCCGTTTTACACTCCACGCTGGTCGTGCCGTGCTGCAACATGCGCTCAAGGCGGGGCAGATTGGCTTCCACCAGTTCATCCACCGTCGCTTCGCGCACACTGCGAACGGTTGACATAATGCCGCCGCCAGCGTTCATAATTTCCATGTACGTCGCGCCAGCCAAGCGTTGTTCAAACTCGCCCGCCCTGTCGCCCGCCCAAGGGATGTGGGTGTGCGGATCGACGAAACCGGGAATGACACAACGGCCGTTTGCATCCATCTCCACATCAGCCTGATAGCGGGCGCGGAGGTCGGCCGTTTTGCCAGTTTCCAGAATACGGCCGTTACCAACCGCAATCGCCCCATCGGTGATGAGAGCCAAGTCGCCCATCGCCCCCCCGCGTTGCGGCTTGCCATTGGCAGACGGCACAACACAAAGTTGGGCGGCGGAGTGGATTAGTAAATCAATTTGCATGATTCTATGCCTTTTTAATTCAGCGTAATCGGAATCTCTTGCGACAGCGTGTGGAACGTGCCATTGCCAGAACGACACGCATCCTTACCGTCAAAACAGATCACCAAACGCAAGGTGTAATCACCCGCTTCTGGAATCTCGATATGATCTTCCCATGAACGTCCGCTCAACGGCATCACATCATCATTTCCGCCCCAACTATTCTGATACCACTCAAGACGATCCACACCATCTTTACGAGGCATTGT
>CAYSDT010000002.1:0-10202 GCA_964429835.1 uncultured Ardenticatenaceae bacterium
CCAATTGTCATTCCTGCGTAGGCAGGAATCCATAGTTTTAGAATAATGAAAGCCCCGATGAGAGTCGGGGCTTTTTTTATGGGTGAGATGTGATGGTGTCAACTCCAATCGGCTAGGTCTCGGTCGATTTCTTCCAAATCAACTAAAATTGTTTGGGTGGATTGCCAGTTTTTGCCATTGGCGGGGGCTGTGTTTGTAGAAACGGCCGTTTTCACCCCCGCCAACCATCCCCCACGCGCCATGCCGACATAGACAACTTGCCATTGACCCTGAGAAGGGACAACGGCCGTTGTCTTCTCCCACAGCTTTTCAATAACATCACACCCCATCTGCTTAGGTGACCATTTGCACTCACCCATGATGAGCGTTTTCTCCATTTTGTTGACCCCAGCCACATCAACCTGCACCGTCTTATCCCAATAACTGCCCGTTTGATCAACTAAAAACGGCAATTTACCGACCGCACCCGCACGCAGAACCCATTCCCGACAAATTTCTTCCCAAGTGTGCGTACCAATAAAATCAAGCAAGTGCCGTTTGATTTCAGCTAATGCCGGCTCCTGTACGCCAAGTGCCAATTGCGTTTGCCGTGATGCCAAAAAACGATAATAAAATCTCAGATATGGATCAGTGATGTGGTAGCGGCTTTGGCGTGACCTTGCGCCAGCCATTATCGGAACCCGTCGCTCAATAAAACCAGCCCCATCCAAAACATTGAGATAGCTGGAAATATGCCCTTGAACCAAGCCCGTGAATGTCCTTATCTCTTTTTGGGTACGATATCCATTGGCGATAGCATTGAAAATCGAGATGTAATTGTCTGGCTCCCGCACAAAATCTTGCAATAGCAGACGGGGTTCAGATTGCATCAAATTATTGGGGGTAAGCAGTTGCAATCGTATGTTTTCAGAGATGGATAAAGTTTCATCCAATCGCTCCCAATAGGCGGGGATACCGCCAAATAAAGCGTAGATGGCGACCCGTTCAGCAGCATCATAGTTGGGGAAATACTGTTTTGTCATGCCAAATGGTAATGGTTGTAGATGGAGTTGGGCGGTCGCACGGCCGTAAAGTGGTGCTTGATAGGAAAGGATATGTTTTTTCATCATGCCCAGATGTGATCCGCTCAAAATCAATAGCAGGTTTTGTTGTTTGAGTTGATGATCCCATCCATTTTGAAAAATTCCTGCTAATTCAGGCTTCCGTGCCAGCAGATAGGTGAATTCATCAATAATAAGCGTAAACCGTTTTGTTTCAGCCAGCCGAGCAACCTGTTCCAACGCTTGCTCCCAAGATTCATAGCTGAATGTAGTCAGCATCGTACCATCTGGGTTTTCAAATCGGTAGAGGGCTTGCGAAAATTGACGTAATTGTGCCGCCGCCGATGAAGGTTGTGCCACCCAATAAAGCGCATTGGGGATGGCATCTGTTTGCAGCCAATGGGTCAGCAATCTTGTTTTGCCAACACGCCGACGGCCGTAAACGATGAGCATCGCTGCATCTTTGTGCCGCCAATACCTGTTGAGTGTTTCTATTTCGTGAGTTCGTCCAATGAATTTGTGCATACTGCCTATTATACACGAAAATTATTATAATTTGTATGTATAATAGGCAAAGATGCATAGAATCCCTTATTGAAATCTACGGGAACAAAATGGGCGGGTGATGCGTCTACTATAAAGAGGGGCGTGTGATTGCCCCGTTTATGGTAAAACTGTTGTAGAATGAACGTACATTTTGATAATGCAAAGGAGCGTATGATGAATTGGAAAACAAGCCGACTATTCGTTTTGGTTATTGTGGCAGTATTATTGTTGACTGCCTGTGGTAGTGATGAAGATTATGCGATGGCGGAAGTTACTCGTGTCGTAACAGAGACGGTAGTAGAAACTGTTCAGGAGGAAGGGGCGATGGGGAATGTAGCTTTTAGTGTTCGCGGGGAGATGGAGATGACAGATCAATCATCTGCGCCCGCCCCCGCTGCCCCACAAGAACGATTGATTATTCGCACGGGGAATTTGAGCATTGTGGTTGTTGACACAGAAACGGCCGTTTCTCAAATCGCGCAAATGGTGGAAGAAAACGGGGGATGGGTCGTCAGCAGCAACCTGTACAAATACAGCGATTCCGCCAAAACAGGCGACATCACCGTGCGCGTGCCAGCCGACGGTTACAATAGCGCATTGACCGCCATGAAAGCCCTCTCCCTGGAAGTCACCAACGAATCCAGCAGCGGGCAGGATGTGACCGATGAGTATGTTGACCTTGCCTCACGATTGGGCAATTTGGAAGCGACGGCCGACCGTGTGCGCGGTTTCCTTGATGAAACTGAAACTGTCCAAGAAGCGTTAGCCGTCAATATGGAATTAAGCCGCTTGGAAGGTGAAATTGAAGTTATCAAAGGGCGGATGCAATACTTGAGCCAATCGGCCGCTTTTTCCACCATCAGCGTTCATTTGACCCCTGATGAAATGTCACAGCCGATTGAAGTGGTGGGGTGGCGACCAGAAGGCGTAGCCAAAGATGCGATTGAGTCGTTGCTGGGCGCGTTGCAAGGACTTACCAACTTCCTCATCTGGCTTGTGATTTATGTATTGCCGCTGTTACTAATTGTCGGTGTCCCCATCTGGTTGTTTGTGCGCTTTGTGCGCCGTCAACGTAATAAAGTGGAAGATGGAACAAGCGAAAGCAAGTAGCGAGTATGCGAGTGGGCGCGACACCGATTGAAATGTCGCACAGCGACCACTTCGTGTACGGGTCTGATACACAAAAGCCCGCTGAAAGCGGGCTGCTTTTAACGCGCTTTCAGCGCGTTTCTTGTGTCAGGCATCGGTTTTTAACCGATGTTGCAAGAATATCTCATCTTACCCCCAAATTGAAATGGGGGTGTTCCATTTGCTTAAAAACACGGCAGATGAATCTGCTGCTACATCTGCCTAGACCGCCTACGCGGTCTAGGTCTCAGTCGGCGTAGGCCGACTTTGCAGCCATAGGCGCGAATTTATTCGCCAGCTAAAGTAAATGAAACGCACCCATGACGGGGATTTACGCAGGGAGATTATGGAAGAGGAACGGCCGTTGTATATTTAATCTCGTTCAGCACCAGACTGGTACGCACTTTGTCCATGCTGGGTGCGGGAGTCAGCGTTTCTATCAAAAATTGCTCCAAATGGCGGCGATTTCGCACCACCACCTTCAATAGATAATCATACTCACCCGTCTGGTGATAACATTCCAGCACTTCGGGCATGGATTGTATGGCGATGCGGAATTCTGCAATCGCTTCAGGGTCGTGCCGTTGCAGGGTGACTTGCACAAAACAGAGCATGTCGTACCCCAAAACTTCACGGTCAACCAGCGTCGTATACTGCCGAATTACGCCAGATTCTTCCAATTTACGCAATCGCTTTTGCAAGCCCGGCGGCGATAGTTCCACCCGCCGTGCCAACTCGGCATTGGTCAAACGGGCGTTGTTTTGCAACAGACGCAGTAATTCATAATCTTTTTCATCTAAATTGTTTTGTATCATGCACTAATTTTAGTGGATTGGATCATGTTTGGCAAAAAGATAGAGGGTAGAGATAGAGATAGAGATAGAGATAGAGATAGAGATAGAGATAGAGGAAGTGCAGTGACTGGAGGTGTTGGGTGTTGCAAAAATACTATACTATCCAATATCTGTAACATCTCAATAACTTGGGGTAAAGACCTGACAGGTTTCATCCAGACCTCTTGTTTTACACGAGTATCTTTGAAAAACCTGTCAGGTCTCCCCGAAATATTGAGAAGATACCAATATCTCTCTATCTCTTGTCTCTATCTCTATCTACTCCACGTCTTGAACGCAGCGGAAACCGACGATGGAGTGCAGTTGTTCGGGGGAGAGGCCGCTGCGGTTGCTGGTGCGGATGCGATCAGCTTGGTTGTTGTACGGCCACGCGCCGCCGCGTGTGACTTTTGTCAGGCCGCGACTTGGCCCTTGTGGATTGAGCAGGCTGCTCTCCAAATAGTACCGTTCGTCGTACCAATCGGCCGTCCATTCCCACATACTGCCAGCCATGCCGTAAATATCGAACGCGCTGGCTCCATCGGGCAAGCCATCGACGGGAACGAGGCTGTCGAAACTTTCGCTATTGAAGATGGCGCGGGTTTCGTTGGGGAACTCGTCGCCCCACGGGTACAAACGGCCGTCTTCACCCCGTGCCGCATATTCCCATTCCGCTTCTGTTGGCAAACGGCCGTTTACATATTCACAATACGCCGCCGCCCCATCCCAACTGATATTATTGGCTGGATAATTGCCATAACCCGATAAGGGGAAGTATTGAATGGTGCCATCGCCCATATCCTGCTTGTCAAGAAAGCTGAACAGCGACTCTTGCCGCGCCAACACGCAGTTGCTGGGCTTATCACACAAGCCGCCATTGCCCTCTTGCTGATTGATGAACGCCGCGTACTGCTCCAGATTGACTTCGTATTTATCCATATAGAAGCCATCTAGTTGAACATCGTGTAACGGCCGTTCGTCAGGACTGGCGGCGTAATCATTTTCCCGCCCGCCCATTGTGAATGTGCCAGCGGGAATCAACAGCATTTCCATCCCATCGCTGTCGCGGATGATGCTGCGCGGAACGGTGGTGGGGGATGGGGTGCTGGTCGGCGGTGAAGTGGGGGTGATGGTGGGAACGGCCGTTGGCGTTTGCGTCGGTGTGGCAGTCGGCGGTGCGGGCGTAACCGTCACCCGTGTCACACGCGGCGTAGCGGCATAATCAATAACAGGCAGCGGCGTTTTCGTCGGCGTGGGGGTGATGAGACCAACCATCATGCCCGTCTCGGTCGTCAATTGGTCGCGCTGGTACGGCTGGAAAATCGCCCAAAGCAGCAGGATGAGAAGTGCCACACCAGCCATCGCCCCCGCGTAGCGCAACGTGCGCTTGCCCGTGTTGTCAGCAGCAGCAACGGCTTTGGGGTTAGCAAATTCATAGGTGGGGCGATGAGAAACGGCCGTTTCTGGAGCCAATATCCGCAACGCCGCCACGTCGGCGACCGTCGGCTGCCAACGGGGATCACGCTCTTGACTTTTTCTCAGTGCAGCCATCACACGGGTGATGGTGCGTGGATTGCCGCCGCTCGCGTCGCCAATATATTGCGCCACGTCGGCGTAAAACGTGTAAGAGGAGAGCGCACGCACTAAATCGCTGGCCGCAGACGACACCATCGGTTCGATGTGGTAACGGTGGGCGCGATCAAATAGGGAGAGGCGGTCGCCATCGCCGTCGCCGATGGTGAAAATGGTGTGCAGATTGGGGATTTCTTGCAGTTGCCGCTGCCAATAATCAAAGGCGTTGTAGGACAGGCCACCGCTGGTAAAGCGGCGTTGCAAAATGTGGAAATTGTCGAAGAGGAGGATGAGGTGATGGTCGTCTAGTTGTCCACTTTCGGGCTGTAAAACGGCCGTTTCAAACGCTTTCTCAGGATCGGCCACAAAATCAGGGCGATTGAGTTGACCTGTCACCCCCACTTGCGGCGCAAATGCGTTGGCAAGTTCCCACAATAACTGGCTCATGCTGTCGGGATTGGTTTCGGCTAAATCAACATAAGCCGCGACATATCCCGCGCCCATCCGCCCCGCTTTGATCTGCTGTAAAACGGCCGTTTTTCCCATCCCCTCTCCCCCTTGCAACACAATTGGGCGATGGGATGATTTTTCGGCAAGCCGCTCTTGCAACCACGCCAATAAAGCGTGGCGGCCAAAAAAGAAGTTGGGGTCTCTGCGTACTTCAGACATAGCTTAATTTTACCCCCACTTCGTTATTCGTTACAATAAGAGCGGCAAGTTGCAAGTGAGCAAGTTGCAAGTATGCAAGTTGCAAGTGAGCAAGTTGCAAGTGTGCAGGTTGCAAGTGTGTAAGTAAGCAAATGGATCACTTACAACTTGCAACTTGCTCGCTTGCCACTCTTTTCCCTATGAAACAAATCTGGATTACAAAAACTGGCAAAAACAGCAACGTCACCATCCGCGAAGGGCGCGATCCGCTTCCCGTCAATGGGCAGGTTCGCATTCGCGTGGAGCGGATCGGGGTCAGCTTTCCCGATGTGCTGGGGCGGCAGGGCGCGTATGCCGCCGCCCCATCCGCCCCGTACATTCCCGGCCACGAAGTCGTGGGCGTGGTCGATGCGATCACACAGGGGGTAACGGCCGTTAAAGAGGGTGATCGCGTGTTTGCCGTGCCACAATTTGGCGGCTACACCGATGTGATCTGCCTGCCGCAGGAACACGTCTTCAAACGGCTCGACTGGATGTCGCTTAACGATGCCGCCGCCCTGCCCATCAACTATCTGGCCGCGTACCAACTGCTGGTGGTGATGGGATCATTGCGGCCGGGCGACAAGCTGCTCATCCACAATGTCGAAAGCGACATTGGGCTGGCGGCGGTGGACATTGGCAAACTCAGCGGCGCGATCATCTACGGCTCTGCGCCGACGGCAAAACATGAATTCCTGCAAAAGCGGGGCATCCATCACCTCATCGACCCGTACCGTGACGATTATGAAAAAACAATACTGGGGCTGACAAACGGGCGTGGCGTACAACTCATTCTCGACCCAGCGGGGCGATGGGGCTGGCGTAAAAATTACCGCCTGCTGTCGGCGACGGGGCGATTGGTCTATTGCGGCGTGTGCGGCCGTCCAGAAAATCGGACGACGGCGATGCGCTGGTGGCTGCGTTCGGTGTGGCCGTTCCACACCCCCGCCCGCCTAATGAACGACAACAAAGTCGTTGCTGGCGCAAATATCAGCCACTTGTGGGATTATTTCGATATGCCCCGCCGCTGGATGGCGCAAATTATCTCATGGTACGACGAAGCCCTCTTCCGCCCTGCCATTGACCGCACCTTCAAATTTGAGGAAGCGGACAAGGCATTAGATTTTGTGCAGGCAAAGAAAAACGAGGGCAAAGTGTTGTTGAAAATTGACAAGTAATTGCTTTACATAAAGACGCTGATACGGGTGAACGCTGATAAAAACCCTGTTCTTTCTATCAGCGTTCACCCGTATTCGCGTAAAAACAGCTACATTACCCCGATTTATCGAACATTAATTGCGCTAAAACGCGCCTATATTCATCTGCCATCAACATAGCGATTGCTATATAATCCATCCTACTATAATGAACAAATAATGGGTCATCACCGATTAGTGTACCTGACAGGCTCCTAACACTGATTGTCATTCCCGCAAAGGCAGGAGTGACAATTAAAGTGTATCGTTTCTCTTGATACACGAATCGGCGAAGAACCCAAATAATGGAGAACTCTTATGAGTCGAGAAGATTTTGAAATTCCTGAACTATTCCGCCGCGCAATGAAAGATCGTGGCTGGGGCGATGAAGGAGAACACAACGATGATGATGGCGACGGCGACGATCCGAATAATAACGGCCGTTCTCCCCGTCCCCCGCAACCACCCATCAACCCCTTTTGGCAAAGCCGCTTCTTTTGGTTCACCGTCATCGCCTTCATGCTGATTGGCAGCCTGAACTGGATTACGAGCGCGTACACCAATTGGCTCTGGTTTGGCGAGCAAAATTACCAAGATGTATGGCTGAAACAGTGGGTGATTGAATTGACCGCGTTCGCCATCTTTTTTGTCGTATCCGCCATCTTTATACTTGGCAATTGGCTGATGGCACGCAAACGCGCCATCGCCCAAGCAACACCGTATACCCTCAATCTGCTGAAAGAGATCAGCGGGCTGAAATGGTTGTTCGTGTTGGGCGGTCTGTTTTTGGCCTTCATGTTCGCCAGCGGCGGCGCGTCCCAATGGGAAGCGTTTCTGCGCTACGTCAATCGTGTCCCTTACGGCGAGATTGATCCCGTTTTCAGCCGCGACATCAGCTTTTACCTGTTTGAACTGCCCATCTTCAACTTCCTGCAAGGATGGTTGATTTCGTTGCTGTTTATTACCTTGTTGGGAACGGCCGTTATTTACGCCCTCAACTACATCCCTGATTTACAAAGAGGAACATGGCGGCCACAACATCTGCCGCCGTTGCGCCAACACGTCGCCTTGCTCGGCACACTGCTACTGCTCGTCTGGGCGGCTGGGTATTGGCTGGATATGTACAAACTGCTATTTTCAGCGCGTGGCGTAATTTATGGAGCGGGCTACACCGACATGAACGCCAATCTATTAGCCTTGCGCGTCGAAATGGTACTGGTTTTGCTGGCCGCCCTTGCCCTGTTTTACAACATCTTCAAACTTGATCTGCGCCCCATCGCCTTGATGGGCGGGCTGTGGATTGCGGCGATTTTCTTGCTTGGCGGTGTCTATCCCGGCATCCAGCAGCGATACGTCGTTGAGCCGAACGAATTGACCATAGAAGAACCATACATCCGTAACAACATTGAATACACGCGCATGGCGTTCGATTTGGACGCGATTGAAACACGGCCGTTTGACAACATTCAACCCCTCACCAAAGCAGATTTGGCCGACAACGAAGAAACGCTACGCAACATCCGCTTGTGGGATTATCGCCCCTTGCGCGACACCTACGAACAGTTGCAAGCGTTGCGTCCCTACTACCAATTCGGCGAACTGGACATTGACCGTTACCAAATTGATGGCGAAGAGCGGCAAGTGATGCTCGGTGTACGCGAACTAAACAAGGAAAATTTACCATCGCCTTCGTGGGTCAATCGCAATTTGGAATTTACGCACGGGTACGGGCTGGTAATGAATCCCGTCAATCGTGTCACCGCCAACGGCCGTCCTGAGTTTTTCATTCAGGATTTGCCGCCGCAAAGCAACATCGACCTCGATGTCACCCGCCCCGAAATTTATTATGGCGAAATGGACGACTCAACCGTCTTTGTAGACAGCGGGCGCGAGGAGTTTGATTATCCCAGCGGCACAAATAACGTCTACAGCCATTATGAAGGCACGGGCGGGGTCATTCTCGACAGCTTCTTCAAGCGATTGGTGTACGCTTTCCACCTTGCCGACATCAACATTTTGTTAAATGATGGCATCGACAACGACACACGCATCCAATACCATCGCCAAATCATAGATCGGGTGAAGAAAATCACCCCGTTCCTGACATTGGAAGATGACCCATACATCGTCATCACCGATGATGGCAATTTGGTGTGGATGCTTGATGCGTACACGCAGAGTTCTTATTTCCCCTATGCGACACCAGTCGCAAACGGCCGTTTTAATTACATTCGTAACGCCGTCAAAATCACCGTCGATGCGTACACGGGCGATGTGACCTACTACCTTGCCGACAAAGAAGACCCCATCATCCAAACCTACGCCGCCGCCTTCCCCGACCTGTTCCATCCGCTCGATGAGATGCCCGCCGACCTGCAAAGCCATCTGCGCTACCCGACGGGCTTGTTCATGAGCCAAATGGCACAATACACCACCTACCACATGACCGACGTGCGCGTCTTCTACAATAAAGAAGACAAATGGGTATTCCCCACCGAACTGTTTGAAGAAAGCGAACAGCAGATGGAGCCGTATTACGTCACGATGGCACTTCCTGGCGAAGAACACGCTGAATATCTGCTCATTTTGCCCTTCACTCCCGCTGGCAAGCAAAATATGATCGCGTGGGTATCCGCTCGCAATAATCCCGAACATTATGGCGAACTAATCGTCTACGAACTGCCCAAGCAAGAGCTTGTCTTTGGCCCAATGCAGATCGAAGGGCGTATCGATCAAGAGCCGACAATTTCGCAGCAGTTCTCGTTGTGGAATCAGCGCGGATCGCGCATCATTCGCGGCAATCTACTGGTCATTCCAATGAATAACAGTTTCCTCTACGTTGAGCCAATCTACCTTAGTGCTGACACCAGCGGTTTGCCTGAACTTAAACGGGTCATCGTCGCCAGCAGTGACGAGGTGGTCATGTTGACCTCGCTGGAGGACGCGCTGGACAGTCTGCTCGGTGGTGTCCCCATCGAAACCATCCTGCCTGACGCGGATGCGGAAAGTGACACCAATGGCGATGGCGAAGTCGGCGATACAGGCGCAAATCCGCTCCCCGCTGGCGACCGCGAAGCACTCATCATCTCCGCCAACTCCCATCTCGAAGCCGCCGAAACCGCCCAACAAGCGGGCGATTGGGCGACGTATGGCGAAGAATTAGACGCACTACGCGATGATTTAGAACAATTATTAAACAC
>CAYSDT010000002.1:10302-20541 GCA_964429835.1 uncultured Ardenticatenaceae bacterium
CGTATGGCGAAGAATTAGACGCACTACGCGATGATTTAGAACAATTATTAAACACAGAATAACAACTTAACACTCGTTCCCACGCTCTGCGTGGGAACGAGACATGTCAATTATGAACACACATTTCAAATGCTTTCGGGGTTGCCCCGGCGAATATTCGATTTACGATATTATTTACACCTGCCCAAACTGTGGCGGCTTGCTGGAAGTTCAGCATGATATTGATGCGCTGAAACAGCGATCTGGGGAGGAGTGGAGGGCGTTAATAAACGGCCGTACTCTTTCCCACACCCATCCCTACGGCAGCGGCGTTTGGGCGATGAAAGAACTCATCGCCCCCGACATGCGCGACGAAAACATCGTCAGCATGTACGAAGGGAACACCAATTTATTCAACGCCCGCCAACTTGGCGAACAGATCGGCGTACCCGATTTGTGGGTCAAACTGAGCGGCAACAGCCACACGGGCAGCTTTAAGGATTTAGGCATGACCGTTCTGGTCAGCATCGTCAAGCAGATATTGGCGAACGGGAACAGCCCAGTCAAAGCGGTCGCCGCTGCCAGCACGGGCGACACGTCGGCGGCGTTGGCAGCTTATGCGGCGGCGGCGGGCATTCCGTCCATCGTCTTTTTGCCGCAGGACAAAGTATCCCCCGCGCAACTCATCCAGCCCATCGCCAACGGCGCACAAGTGCTGGCACTGGACACCGATTTCGATGGCTGTATGCAAATTGTGAAGGAGTTGACGAAAGATAACAGCATCTATCTCGCCAATTCGATGAACAGTTTGCGCGTGGAAGGGCAGAAGACGGTCGGCATTGAAATTGCGAAGCAGTTCAACTGGGAATTGCCCGACTGGATCATCATGCCGTCGGGGAATTTGGGCAATATCAGTGCGCTGTACAAAGGGTTGAAGTTGATGATGGCGTTGGGCATGACCGACAAGATGCCGCGCTTGGTGGCGGCGCAAACGGCCAAAGCGAACCCCCTCTATCGCAGCGCACAGGCTGGCTTTGAAAGCAAAATCACAATGGAAGCGGGAACGACACTGGCCTCAGCCATCCAAATCGGCGATCCTGTCAGTTATGAAAAGGCTGTGGATGCGATTAAGGGAAGTAACGGCCGTGTTGAACAAGCAACCGAAGATGAGTTAGCCAACGCCTCGGCAATGGCCGACCGCACGGGCTTATACACCTGCCCGCACACTGGCACGGCGTTGGCGGTGCTGGCAAAATTGGTGGATGAAGGAACAATCACATCATCCGACCGCGTGGTCGTTATCAGCACCGCACATGGGCTGAAATTTACCCCGTTCAAGCTCGGCTACCATCAAAGCGAACTGGACGAAGTGATCAGCCGTTACGCCAATCCGCCCATCAACCTGCCCGCAAACATTGACGCAGTAAAAGCGGCAATTGAGGAACGGCTATAAAAGAAGATTAGGAGCGGGGGAGCAGGGGAGATGGGGAGATGCACTTTAATCTCCCCCGCCCCCCCTGCTCCAATTTCTATCTATGAAAAACAACAACTTACTCGGAACAATCGGTGCCATTTGGGGAATTATTGGCTGGATTGCGTTGCTTGCTTACGCGGTTTACAAGCTATCAATCCCCGTTTTCTCCCTCAAGCCTGCTGATTTGGAGTGGTATCATTGGCTTGTGCTTGTGCTTAATGCGCTATTTCTGGTGTACATGAAAGGGGTTCGCGGTTTTCAGCGGTCGCTTGCACCGCGCATCGTCACCAGAGGGCGTTATTTACGCGCCCATCCGCACTTGTTATGGACGTTATTTGCGCCGCTGTTTTGCATGGGCTACTTCCATATCATTCGCCGCAAACAGATTGTCACCATCGTGATGACTGTTTTTATGGTGATTTTGATCGTCATCGTGCGCGGCTTGCCGTACCCGTGGCGCGGGGTGTTGGATACGGGCATTTTGCTGGCGTTGGGTTGGGGCATTGTGCAGCTTATGCGCTTTGGAATTGGGGGATTAACGGCCGTTTCCTTCCCTTACCCCACCTACATTGAAGATAGAGACAGAGAGTAGAGACAGAGGAGAGTCCTCCCCCCATTTAGAACAATCGCAACGAATTTTCACGAAATAATGATCTGATTCGTGAGAATTTGTATTAATTCGTTGCAAAAAACGAGTATACAATCGCCCTATACCCCATTTGACATCCTCTCCAGAGTTGGCTAGTATCATCACGATATATATGACCAAAGTCCTATACAATTATAAGCAACCAGCACGAGAAAACAGCACTGTTACATGAAACTATCATTCAAATACGCCACTCACATTCTCCTGTTTGGCCTTATCTATTACGCTGTCAGCATGGCCTCCCTGTGGCTTGGGCATCTGTACGGAGCGACCCCGTTTTTGCCGGCGGCAGGTGTTGCCGCCGCGTTAATCTATTTAGGCGGATACCGCTACTGGCCTGCTATTTTTATTGGCGTAACGGCCGTTTCCCTCTCGTGGTCTACCCCTTTCCCCATTTTCATCACCAATACAATAGTTCAAATCGGTGGAGCGTTCATTCTCGTCTATGCACTGCGCCAATTCAATCATTTTTCTGGCAATTTCAGCCGCATCAAAGATGTAGCAGATATGTTCGTGGCTGCCATCCCCGCCGTTTTATTCAGTGGATTAGTGTGGCTGCTTAACTTCTTCATTTCAGGCACACCAATAGACACGCAAGCAGCCCTGTTGTTACTGATACTGGTATTGGGAAATTTAACTGGCATCATCACCATCATGCCGCTTATTTTGGTTTGGAAACGGCCGTGTTCGTGCCTTCAAAGCCGCCAATTGATGGCAGAAGCTGCAATCATTACCCTTGCCAGCATTACCATATTCATCCTTGCGCTGAACACATCCAGCAACTCACCGCTTTGGTACACACCCTACATTTACATGGTACTGCCCTTCGCCATATGGGGAACACTGCGCTTTCACACACATGGGGCGACTGCATTTGGTGTATTCGTCGCCATTCTCGTCATGGTGATCAACGTACAATCATATACAACTGGTGTACTCCCCTTTAATGGTATACTGATTAAAATGGTCATCGCCATTCTTAATATGGCGGCGGCTCTGATTGTCGCAGCCGTGTTGACTGAGTGGGAAAAAACGCACACCACTTTACTAAAAATCCAGAAGCAGTTACAAGAGCAGTTATCCTTTTCGCAAACAATCATGGATGCGCTGGGGCAAGCCGTTTTTGTCGTTGATCTGAATGAACAGTTGGAATATGTTAATCCTGCTTATGCCAACATAATTGGCTATGATGATGATGCGTTGATCGGCCAATCGCCCAAGAAATTCATCCCTGAACCGCATAAATATAAATATGACAGGGCGGTTACACAGCGAGTAGACGGTGTTACCTCCAGTTACGAGAGTGAATTACAGCATAAAGATGGCAGCACCATTCCTGTCTTGATTACAGGTGCGCCACGATGGGAAAACGGCCGTGTTACAGGTGCAGTCGTCATCAATACCGACCTCACCGAGCGCAATCGCGCCCAAGAGATGATTCAGATCATCGTCAGCAAATCGCCAAATACCACCCTCGTCATCGACCAAAAATCCAAAATCGTTTTCGCCAACGCTCTCGTCAAACAGACATTTGGCTACACACCAGACAAACTCATCGGTCAACCGTTATCCCAACTCATTCCCGACCGTTTCAAGACAACACACCACAAGCAAGAAACCGCTTATCACCAGAAGCCCCTTACAAGAAATTTGGGGACGGGGCGTGTCTTGCTCGCCCAACATGCTGATGGACATGAATTTTCTGTTGAAATTGCACTCAGCCCCATCGAAATGAAAGGGGAATCGATGGTGATGGCAACCCTCGTTGATGTCACCGCCCGCATGGAGATGGCGCAAAAATTACAACAGCGGGAAGCATATTTACGCATTTTGGTTGAGCAAGCACCCATCGGCATCATCGTCGCCAATATGGATGGCATCATCACCAATGCAAACCCCTATAGTGTCAAACTTCTTGGCTCACCCAGTCAAGAAAAAACGATTGGGCTAAATTTGCTCACCTTACCGCCACTTGTCAAATCTGGGTTGAGCGATGCCTTTCACACCGTCATAACTGGCGGTGAAATGGTTGAAAAAGAGACGTGGTACACCTCTATCTGGAACAGGCACGTCTATTTTTTCCTCCGCATTGTGCCTCATCGCAACGAAAATGATGAACAAATCGGCATCCTCATTCTAATTGAGGATATGACCGCCCGTGTTCAGGCCGAAGAGGCGATGTTGCAACTGCAAAAGACGGAAAGTCTTGGCATTTTAGCGGGCGGCATCGCTCACGATTTCAACAATCTGCTGGTTGCCATCATGGCACAATCTTCATTGGCTTTAATGAAGATGGATGAGGATGCGGCCGCTCGATCTAATGTTGAAAAATCAAATAATGCGGCTAAACGTGCCGCCGAATTAACCAATCAGCTACTCGCTTATTCAGGACGCGGCCGTTTCCACATCAACCATCTAAACATGAACGGTCTCATCGAAGAAAATCGTGAACTGTTCACCGCCTCCATCCCTAAACATATCGAATTATCACAAAGTTTAGCCCCTGATTTGCCTCTCATCGAAGCGGATGTTTCACAAATTCAACAGGTGGTTATGAACCTCATCATCAATGCGTCGGAAGCGATGGGAGAAAAGCCCGGCTACATCCATCTGGCAACACGCATTAAAACGGTCGGCATCAATGATTCACAATATGGTGAATATGTGACAGGGTTGGTGGCTGGCGGCAATTATGTGCAGCTAACGGTGCAAGACAATGGATCTGGGATGGATTCCGAGACCATGAAGATGATTTTTGACCCGTTTTTCAGCACAAAGGAGACGGGGCATGGATTAGGCTTAGCGGCCGTTTTGGGCATTGTAAAAGGACATCATGGCGCATTGTCTGTTCGCAGCAGCAAAAATGGGACTGTTTTCGATCTCCTTTTTCCTGTACTAGCAACGGACAGCCCTGCACCGAGCGGCATTGTGGTAAAAACGGCCGTTTCTACCACAACTGAACCACTGACGGGCATGGTACTCATCATTGACGATGAAGCACCTGTCTGCATGGCGGTGACAGACATCTTGGGATTGGAAGGAATCGAAGCGGTGTCGGCGCATAACGGCCGTGATGGAGTTGCCCTGTATCAACGAAAACTTGATGACATCAGTTTGATCATACTCGATCTTTCCATGCCCGGATGGGATGGACAGCGCACTTTAGAGGCGTTACGCGCCATCAATCCAAACGTCTGCATTATTCTCAGCTCTGGCTACAGTGAAGATGAGGCAATGCAACGATTTGATGAAGAAATTCCATCAGCATTTCTTTCTAAACCATATAATGTGGATGGGTTGCTTGACGTAATCAAGCAGAATTGGCCGTCTGCGACGGACGAGTAGCAAGTAGAAAGTGGCAAGTTGCAAGTGGCAAGTGGCAAGTGGCAAGTTGCAAGTGGCAAGTTGCAAGTTAAAACATACATGAAACTAATCAGCTACCACATCCACGGCCGTTTTCAAGATAGCACCCTCACCCTCATTGATGCAACACCAACGGAAGAAACGGCCGTTTCTCTCCACCTCCTTTTCCCCTTCATCACACGCGGCGACGAAATTCACATTTTCCCCACCTCTGTGCTGGATGATTGGGGGACGGAAATCAGAGGAATGCAGTTGTACGAGTGGATACGCGAGAACGGGGAGCAGTTTCCGCGTGCGGAACTGTTTGGGATGGATGTAAACGGCCGTTCTACCCAAGAATTCCTGCGCGGCCTCGAAATCTACTTCCGTTTCCCCTGCTATCTTCACCAAGCCGACGAGTACATTCCCATCAAAACAATCATTTTGCCAGCAGACATGCAGCGCAAAACCTTACCCCACCCACTGCGCCGCGCAAAAGTAACGTGGAATTCAACAGAAACAGATTAAAAAATCAACCAATACAATCCGCAAATAAATTCAGTGCTATAATTACAAACCATGCTGATTGAAGTTTCAATCAACATAGGCCGACTTTGCAACCCTAACGGCCATTTCAACGGCCGTGCTACAAAAGGAAATGAAATACAGATGAAAATTACCCCCACAACCCCGCGCACAACCATACAAGTACGCTTCGTTAATGAGGATGCAGGCTTCGTCAACGGAAATGAAAGTTTTATCGAAGATAAAGCATACGAAGCCGAACGCGGCACAACTATCGAACAGTTTATCAACGCCGCCGATCTGCAAACCGATGCCCAAATTACGGCCGCTCTAATGAACGGCCGTTTACGCGAACTCTCCCACCCGCTGCAACAAGATGCCGTCATCAAACCCATCACAACCGCCATCTCCGACGGCTCACGCATCTACCGCCGCTCCCTCAGCTTCCTCATGGTCGCCGCCGCCACCGAACTCTTTCCCGATCACACCATCAGCATTCAACATTCCATGCCCTTCGGCGGCTACTATTGCGAGATGGACGGCACAAACATCAGCGATACAGACCTCGACAGTTTACGCACCCGTATGCGCCAACTCATCGCCGAAAATTTACCCATCACCCAAATTCAACTCCCTTTAGATGAAGCAATTCAAATTTTTGAAGAAAGTGGTGATACTGAAAAAGCAAAGTTATTCAGTAAACGACGCAAAGATTATCTAACCGTCTATGAACTCAACGGCATCCGTGATTATTTTCATGGATTTATGGTTCCCAGCACGGGCTACCTCTCTTTATTCGATTTACGGCCGTATAATCATGGCTTCATCCTCCAATTCCCACGCCGTCAAGCCCCCACCATATTGCAACCGTTCGCCGATGAACCCCGTCTGGCACGGGTCTTTCAGGAGTATGATGATTGGTTGCGGGTTATTGGCTCGCCCGGCGTGGCATCGTTGAATGAAATTGTGGAAAACGGCCGTGTTCAAGAAACCATCCTCGTTGCCGAAGCGTTGCACCAACGCCAACTCACCAACATCACCACCGCCATCGCCGCCCGCCGCCACGAAGTCAGAATCGTCCTCATTTCTGGACCCTCGTCCGCTGGCAAAACGACGTTTAGCAAGCGGCTTGCCATCCAACTGCTCGCCGCTGGCATTCGCCCCGTCGCCATCGGCATGGACAATTACTTTGTAGACCGCGACAAAACCCCGCTTGACGAAAATGGCGACCTTGATTTTGAAACGATTGAAGCGGTCAATGTCAAACTTTTCCGCCAACATATGCACGATCTGCTGGATGGCAAAACCATCATTCAGCCCATTTTTGATTTTCACTCAGGAACCAGCAGACCCGGCGACCCATTACAACTGGGGGCAGATGAGATATTGATCATCGAAGGTATTCACGGGCTTAATCCACGCCTTGTCGAAGGGATTGACTCCAGTTCACTCTATCGCATCTTCATCTCCGCCTTCACCCAGCTTAATCTCGACAAACACAACCGCGTCCCCACCACCGACACCCGTCTCATCCGCCGCATCGTGCGCGATGCCGCCCATCGCGGCTACACCGCCGCTGACACAATCGGCCGTTGGCCGAGTGTGCGGCGCGGTGAAAAACGGCACATTTTCCCCCACGAAAGCAACGCTGATGTATTTTTCAACTCCGCACTCGTCTATGAAATGTCAGTATTGAAATTATTGGCCTATCCCTTGTTGCTTCAAGTTGAACCTGGCACAAAAGAGCGCATAGAAGCCAATCGCTTGCTCGCCTTTTTGCAATGGTTCGACCCCATCCCCGAAGAAGATTTACGCTACATCGCCAGCGATTCCATCCTGCGCGAATTCATCGGCGGCTCCGTTTTGCGCGATTATGAGCCGTGGAAGTAGCGAGTAGCGAGTATGCGAATGGCGAGTGGTGGACTCCAAACTAGCCGTCGCCTGAGCTTGTCGAAGGCAGAGGCGGTTGAGAACAAAGGCCGCTACAACTTCGACAGGCTCAGTCTCCGCTTGTCGATCTTCTATGTAAATGAAACATACTTAACTTCCACTCGCACACTCGCACACTCGCCATTCGCCTCCCCCCTCCCCCCATGTAACCTTTCGCCCCAACCCACATCTAATCACCTGTTCAAATAAATTCAAATAAAAACAGGGCGCGATGGTACAAGCCACGCGCATATCAAGAGAGGTGCAATATGCCGCTGTTACAAGAGCAAGATCGTGAATTCCTAATCGAAAAATTTGCCGACCTGAAAGATCCCATCAACCTGATCGTTTTCACGCAAGAAGACGATTGCCAATACTGCCCCGAAACGGCCGAATTAGCAGGCGAATTAGCCGATTTATCCGATAAAATCAATCTGGAAACCTTCGACTACCCCAGCAATATGGAATTAGCCGAACAATATAACGTTGATAAAATTCCAGCCACCATCGTCATGCGTGGCGGTGATGAAGCCAAAGATTACGGCATCCGCTACTACGGCATCCCCTCTGGGTATGAATTTAGCTCCTACATCGAAGCGATTTCAATGGTCGGCATAGGCGAATCTGGTTTGTCTGACGAAACCAAAGCGTGGGTTGCCACACTGGAAACACCAATCGAAATGCAAGTTTTCGTCACCCCCACCTGCCCCCATTGCCCCCGCGCTGTCGTTTTAGCCCATCAATTAGCGATGGAAAGCGACCTCATCACTGGACACATGGTTGAAGCCATCGAATTCCCAGAATTGTCTTCAAAATACCAAGTGCAAGGCGTGCCGCGCACCGTCATCAATGATGATTTCCACATGGAAGGCTCTGCACCAGAAGCGATGATGTTAGACAAACTGAAACAAGCAGTTGCTGCATAGTTATGGAGCGCAGGCTTCCCGCCTGCACAGGGCGGGCAAGATGCCCGCGCTCCATTTATTCAGGAGAAAACATGGACTTTAGTTTAGAAGCAAAAGAACAAGTGCTTTACGATGTAGTCATCATCGGTGGCGGACCGGGCGGCGCATCAGCCGCGCTGTACACCGCCCGCGCTGATTTGAAGACGTTAGTCATCGACAAAGGGTTGACGGCTGGGGCGTTGGGTATCACGACCAAAATCAGCAACTATCCAGGCGTTCCTGGCCCCATCAGCGGCGAAGAATTGGTCAAAATTATGCGTGAACAGGCAGAATCGTTTGGCGCAGAGTTTATGACCGACAAAGTTGTCGGCGCAAGTTTGGACGGCGACGTAAAGATGGTTTTTGCCGGCCCAAATACATACAACACAAAAACAATCATTCTGGCGACTGGATCGATGGGTCGTACTGGCTCTACGCCGGGCGAAGAAAAGTTGTTAGGGCGCGGAGTCAGCTATTGCGCCACTTGTGATGCGGCTTTCTTCCGTGAGCAAGATGTGGCTGTCATTGGCAATAATGATGAGGCGTTGGAAGAGGCGTTGTTCTTAACCAAGTTTGTTGCCAAAGTATACCTCATCGTGCCAACACCAGACCTCAAAGCGAGTGAAAACCTCGTGACTGAGGTGGAAGAAAATCCAAAAATTGAGATCAGTTTAGCAACCCGCTTAAAAGAGATTATCGGTGAGGATCAGGTCAGCGGCATTCGTATCCATCCGCGCACACGGAGCGAACTGGCAACTGGTGTCCGCGTCCATCCGCGCACACAGGGCGAATATGTATTGCCAGTGACGGGTGCATTTGTCTATTTGCAAGGCGGCAAGCCAATCACTGATTATTTGATGGAGCAGCTTGAACTGGGCAAGGATGGTTGTTTGGAGATGGGGAAAAATATGGAAACGGCCGTTCCTGGTGTATATGCCATCGGTGATTTGCTCTGTGACCATATCAAACAAGCGGTACTCGCCTCAGCTGATGGGGTCTTGGCCGCCATCGCTGCCGATAAATACATCAATAAACGCGGTAAAACCCGCACTGATTGGAAATAAAAAACACTCAATCAACAGTTGGTTGGGTAAATGCACAACCAATTTATAGAAGACGCATGGGAAATATCTCCTGTGCGTCTTTTTTTTTACTCAGCAAGCGGCATCGGTTAAAACCGATGCCTGACACAAGAAACGCGCTGAAAGCGCGTTAAAATCAGCCCGCTTTCAGCGGGCTTTTTATGTGTCAGACACCGATTTTCAATCGGTGTCGCGGCCATGCCATGAAATTGAAATACACCCATCATTTTCGATTTCATGGTGCATTTCAGGGGTATTTTTTGACATGGCGGTTAAAACCGCGCCTACAATTGCAAAGTCGGCCTCCGCCGACTA
>CAYSDT010000003.1:0-20477 GCA_964429835.1 uncultured Ardenticatenaceae bacterium
ACAATTAACAATTATTTTCTCGACGAGACGAACAGTCCCACAATGAGATAGAAGAAAGCGGCAATGATGATGCCAAATTTCAATGAAGCCATCGCCCAAGCGATTGTGGGGAGATAAACGGCCGTTTTCCCCAACAATTGCGCCACCAACGCGACATTTTCAACATAGTCGAACAGCGCGGCGGCAACCATGCCCCATGCCAGCCAAATACCGACAACCATCCAGCCCAATCGCCCGCGCCGTTGCAAACGCACGGCAACGGCAGCACACGCCAGCCCAATCGCGGTCGCATACAGCGGCGGATAGAGCGCGTCCAGCCCCAAACTCAGCCCCGCGTACACCCGCGCCGACGCATCCCATGACGCAAGGATCGCTTGCGCGTTGGCGGTGGTGCGTGCCAGTTCGTAGGAAACGATGCCCATCGGGGCGGCGGCGGTGCGGAGGGGTTGATCGAGGAATTGAAAAACGGCCGTTATCACCAAAGAGTATCCAGTAAAAATAATCAACAATCGCTTACGCAATCGCGGCGGGAATTTCAAAAAAGGGTGCATCATGCGAGTGGGCGAGTGACAAGTGGCAAGTTTGCACCTGAATCAGTTGCCACGCGCAGCGTCACATCGGCGGCGGCGATGGGATGCAGCGTGCCAGTTGTGTCGCGCAACAGTAAACGGCCGTATTCATCCGTATTTTCGGCCGTGCCGCTAATTTTTTTGCCATCGGCAAAAGTTGCCGTCACGGGCTGCCCCATCGTTATCAGCAAATTTTGCCATGCGGGCTGGGGCGATTGGCCTGCGTTGGCAGCTTCGTAGGCGGTTTCCAGTTTAGTTAGAATGGTGGTGAGCAAGGGTTTTCGGGAAAACGGCCGTTTTCCTGCCAAAGACAAGCTGGTCGGCGGCGTAACCGCTTCTGGTAATTGGGCGATGGTCATATTGACATTGAGGCCGATGCCGATGATGGTGTGTTGTAAACGGCCGTTTACCGTCCCCCCTTCCAACAGTAACCCGCCCGCCTTACGCCATTCGCCATCGTGAAAAATCATCACATCATTAGGCCACTTAATGGCTACGCGCAATTTTGTGACAGCGGTGATGGCTTCAAAAACGGCCGTTGCCGCCAACATCGTCACCCATCCTGCCCGTTCAGCCGCCCAATTAGGGCGCAATAGCAGTGAAAAAAGCAACGAACTATCAGGCGCGGCCACCCATTGACGGCGCAATCGCCCCTTGCCCGCCGTCTGATGATTAGTCAGCAAAACCATCCCATCGGGCAACAATTCACTCTCCAACAGGCGGCGCAAATCATCATTCGTCGAGCCAGTCGCTTCAACATAACGATAATCATGCCCGACAAAACGGGTTAAAAGTGGAGAAATGCTACTTAATTCAGCCATTATTTGCTGTAAGGGCGTTTCGCGAAACGCCCTTACACATCCTCCTCCGCCAGCTCACGCTTAATTTCCTGCCACGCCTCTTCCAGCACAGCGATGTCCAGCCCTTCAATTTTTTCCCCGCGTTTAGTCAGCAACTCTTCGATTTTTTGGAAACGGCGACTAAATTTCTGCGTCGCACCACGCAACGCGCTCTCGGCATCCACGCCCAGCCACGAAGCCAAATTGACGGCTACAAACAGCACATCACCCAACTCATCCAACTTTTCAGCGGGGGTGATGGCTTCTTGGACTTCCAGAATTTCCTCTTGCAATTTACCGTATACGCCATCAATCGACGGCCAATCAAAGCCAACCTTTCGCACACGATCCTGCACTTTCTGCGACCGTGCCAACGCGGGCAAGGCGATAGGAATACCATTAAGTAGTGAATCAGACGGCCGTTTTCCCTTCTCCACCTTCTTCAATTCTTCCCAATTTTTGACAACCTCGTCGCTATCGGCAACGTCCACATCGCCCCACACATGCGGATGGCGGAATTTGAGCTTGCGATCAATGCCACCGATGACATCGGCAAGGGTAAAATCGCCCCCTTCTTGGGCAATCTGCACCTGCATGACGATGTGGTAGAGCATATCGCCCAACTCTTCGCATAAATTGACAGGATCATCGTTGTCGATAGCATCCAGCACTTCGCTGGCCTCTTCCAAAAAGCCATTGCGTAAACTTTGCGATGTTTGCTCCTGATCCCACGGGCAGCCACCGGGCGCACGCAACACGCCGACCGTCTCCGCCAACGCTTGCAAATCGGATGGCTGGGGCAATGGCGGAATATACAGGCTGGTCAGATGGTCGATATGCGGGCTGCGGTCGATGGCGTAGAGGGGAACTTGTTCAACTTTTTGCTGGTCAAATCCAGCGGCATGGATAAGGGTGACGGGGTGTTCATCGGGATAAACGGCCGTTAATCCCAATTTCAACTCGCCCGCCACACGACGGCTGTACACCTGCGCCAACAGCACAGGCACATCCGCATTCAGCGGCGGATATTGGTACGCGGCCAACTCAATCGCATCGAAAAGTTGCAGCCCATTAAGCGCATCCACCGACAGCGCAGTCAACGATGGTTCAACAAAACTCAAGCCTTCCACTATGCGAATAGAAACATTAGCCTCTTTCGCCGCCTTCACCAATCGCGTCACCGTAGATTCTGCCACAAATGGATGGCCGGGAACAGCATAAACAATGTCCGCATCGGCTCCCATCGCCAATAATTCTTGCACAATCTGGCTGTACACCTCTTCAAAGGTGTCGGCACTGTCATACAAATGGTCAAAACTTTCACGGGTGATGGAAACGGGCAAATCATCAACGGCTGGATGCCGTTTGGTTCGGAAATAGACCGTCCCCGCGCTGGTCAGCACCTCCCACGCTTCTCTGGTTAATAAACGGCCGTTTCCCGGCCCCAATCCTACAACGGTAATCCCCATCTCATTCTCCCTCAACTCGCTCGTTCCACGCTCCGCGTGGAATGAAGATCAGGACGCTCTGCGTCCCTGAACGCAAAGCGTTCACTCCCGCATTCCCACGCAGAGCGTAGGAATGAGACTTCTGTAGGGGCGACCCTTGTGGTCGCCCTTAAATGGGCAGGCACAAGGCCACGCCCCTACTCGATCATATATTTCCAAAGCAAAAAGGCGAGATAAGAATCTCGCCTAAAGGCATAAGCCATCGCCCATGATTAGATGAACGACGACTTATAAATAATAAACCAATCGAAAAAACGTTCTAACGTTTGGTGTATGTTGGTGCTTTACGCGCACGTTTCAAACCAGGCTTTTTGCGCTCTTTCACACGCGCATCTCGTGTCATATGACCTTTCTGGCGCAACACTGTACGCAAATCTTCGTCATATTTCACCAATGCGCGAGCAATACCAAGCCGCACAGCACCAGTTTGTCCGCTCTGACCGCCACCACTGATGAGTACGCTGATATCAGCCTTTCCCATCAATTCAGTGTCAACCAAGGGGCCGTTCAATGTTAAAACATCGCCATAACGGGGGAAATAATCTTCCACAGAACGGCCGTTTACAGTGAACACGCCACTGCTTTCTTCATCTAAGATAAGGCGTACACGCGCAGATGCACGTTTGCGACGACCAATACCTTCGTAATACAGTCTTGAATCTGACATTAAAATCTCCCTATAATTCCATGGCTACAGGATTATGCGCCCCATGGGGATGCTCCGTTCCTGTATACACTTTCAGCTTCTTGAACATCTTACGACCCAATTTATTCTTGGGCAACATCCCTTTAACAGCCAATTCTATCGGCCGCGTCGGGAATTTAACCAGTTGGTCACGCAAGCTGATCTCTGATAACCCACCAGGGTAACCAGAGTGCTTATAATACATTTTTTGATCGAGGCGCTTGCCAGTCACCACAAATTTATCAGCGTTAATCACAACGACATAATCGCCACAATCAACCGATGGGCTAAAAATCGGCTTATGCTTTCCGCGCAAAATGGCCGCAATCTGGGTGGATAAGCGTCCGAGCGTTTGCCCTTCTGCATCTACCACAAACCATTTACGTTCCACCTCAGCCGGCTTTGTTACATATGTTCTCATTTTTCATCATCCTCGTATGTCACATCAACCAGATACAACCCATGAGCAGGTGCGACGGCGGCCGAACGACCACGATCCTGTGCTTGCAAAACTTCAACAAACTGCCCCACTGTCCACTCCCCTCTTCCAACCATCACCAAACTACCGACAATACTGCGTACCATACGGTAAAGAAAAGCGTTGGCCTTAATAGAGAAAATCAACAACTCCCTATCCATCCGCCATTGAGCGGCGAACAGTTCACGAGTCGTGATATTTCCCTGTGGGGGCTGTCCAAAAGTGGCAAAATCTTGCACACCTATTAGCGTCATTGCCGCCTGATTCATCTTGTCTATCGCCAGTGGCTGTCTAACATGCCAACTGCGATAGCGACGAATAGGGCTGCGAACGGCCGTGTTGTAAATGTGATACTCATAAGCTCGTTGCCGCGCATCATAACGCGGGTGAAAATCGAGCCTAGTTTCATTTATTTGTAAAATAACAATATCTTTCGGCAAATTAACATTGATTGCACGCTGTAATTTCTCAACACCGTGCCGCCAATCTATTTCAAAACTAATAACCTGCCCTTGCGCGTGAACCCCTGTATCAGTTCGTCCCGCGCTGCTGATTGTTACCGGTTGATGAACGACAGTGTAAAGCGCATTTTCTAATTCACCCTGAACAGTCTGCTGCACCGCTTGGCGTTGATAGCCTGCATAAGCGGTGCCGTCATACTCAATCAAGGCGCGATAACGCGACAATTTACCCCTCGTCCTCTTGATCTACTAACGACAAAATTGCCATATCGGCGTTATCGCCATTACGCTTCCCGATTTTGATTATCCGTGTGTATCCACCCGGACGGTCACTGTACTGAGGAGCGATGTCGTTGAATAAGTGTCTCACTACGTCAATCGTTTCAATCTCGCCATCTTCATGTTCGATATTGCGATAACGTGGCAAACGTGCTGCTGCCAATCGGCGGGCATGCACTTCAGAAGCAGGGTTATTTGCTCCTTTGACAATGCCACGCTTGGCAAGCGTAATCATTTTTTCTGCCGCTGGCCGAATCGTGCGGGCTTTGGCTTCCGTCGTGAAAATTTGACCGTTGCAGATTAAATCGGCAACCAAATTTTGACGCAATGCCTTCCGATGGGATGAACTGCGTCCCAATCGGCGACCATGTACTCTATGTCGCATTGTGCTATCCTCTCAAAACGGCTCATGATTCGAAGAATCCGCCGTCTGTAATAAACCTATTCGGTTTCCTCTTCTTCTTCGTCTTTCAAGAAACCTTTCACACGAAGCTGCGCTCTAAGCTCGTCCAACGATTTTTCACCGAAGTTACGAATCGCTAACATCGTCTCTTCCCCTCGTTCAAGCATATCAAGCATTTCACCAACTTTGGTAATGCCCGTCCGCTTTAAGGAGTTGAACACTCGCACACTCAGATCCAATTGTTCAATCGGTGTGTCGTATAATTCGTTGGGGATAATGCCAACTTCTTCCACGACCTCTTCTTCTGGTGCAAATGTTTCTTCACTAACACCACCAATCGGAACAAGGTATTGAGCCATAATTTGGGCTGATTTCGCCAGTGCATCTTCGGGGCGGATGGAGCCGTCTGTCCAAATTTCCATAACCACAAGATCGAAATCTGCATCTTGACCAACGCGGGTTTTCTCCACATCAAAGCTCACACGCCGAATCGGGCTAAAAATAGCATCGACTGGCAGTTCGCCAATGGGTAAACGACCACGTTCTTCAGAGCGGGAATATCCACGCCCCGTCTCGGCCATCATCTCAATCTCCAAAAATGCACCATCAGAATCGACTGTCAATAAGTACAAGTCGGGGTTGATGATGTCTACTTCTGGCGGCGTTTGAATATCAGCGGCGGTGACTACGCCAGCACCATTGATTTCCAAACGTAAACGAGCGGTATCTGCTCCATCGTGTAATTTAAGACGCAATTGCTTGATATTAAGAATCAATTGCATCATATCTTCACGAACAGATGGGATAGCGGAGAATTCGTGCGGCACGTCAGTCACACGAATAGACGTTATTGCTGCACCGGGCAAGGAAGAGAGCAAGACGCGACGGAGTGAATTCCCCATCGTGATGCCAAAGCCTCTTTCCAACGGCCCAACAATAAAACGGCCGTATTCTTCCGACATAGCCGTGCTTTCAATTTTAGGTAATACTAAATTACTAATCGCCACAATCACTACCTCCCTCTAAATATGTTATATACATGAATCTATTCACAAACATTAGCGAGAGTAGTATTCAACGATTAATTGCTCATTCAAGGAAATATCAATGTCTTCGCGGGTAGCCATATTTACGACCGTACCAGTAAGACTGTTTCCATCAACCGTCAGCCAGCTTGGCACACGACGATCATCAATTTCTTGACGTAATGTCTTGAAATATGTTTTCTGCGAGCTTTGTGAACGAATCGTGACGGTGTCACCAGCGGAAACGAGTGCGGATGGCACATCGGTTTTACGGCCGTTTAACATGATATGACCATGATTAACCAACTGCCGCGCTTGCGCCCGTGAATCAGCCATACCCATACGATAAACGACGTTATCCAGACGACTTTCCAATAAGATCAACAAATTAGAACCCGTCAAGCCAGGACGACCCGCTGCACGTTTGAAATAGCGAGAGAACTGACGCTCAAACACACCGTAGATACGACGTGCCTTTTGTTTTTCACGCAATTGCAATAAATAATCCGAAGCGCGTCCACGACGGAACTGCTTCTCACGGCCGTGCTGTCCCGGAGGATACGCACGCCGATCATACGAACATTTCGGGGACATACAACGAGACCCCTTCAAAAACAGCTTTTCGCCTTCACGACGACAAAGCCTACATACTGGACCAGTATATCTTGCCAACTTGAACCTCCATCATTTTACAAAATGAATGTTTCTTAGAAAGGTTTACGGGCGTGGCCGACCGTTCATCCCTTTCACTATACCAACAGCAAGGCAAGTAAACTTGCCTTGCTGTAAATCACATATTTAGCTGTTCCCAAGCAACGCGCAGATCAAACGCGGCGTTTCTTGGGCGGGCGGCATCCATTGTGCGGTACGGGAGTGATGTCACGAATAGACGTAACTTTCAGACCAGCACCTTGCACACCGCGAATGGCAGCTTCACGTCCAGGGCCTGGCCCTTTCACAATGACAGCTACCTCTTGCATACCGTTATCCATCGCAATTTTGGCGGCGTTGCCGCTGGCGATACGGGCTGCATAAGGGGTGTTTTTACGCGACCCCTTAAAGCCGACTGTACCACCGCTGGCCCACGTCACTGCGTTGCCATTGGTATCGGTAATCGTAATAATCGTATTATTAAAGGTGGCAAAAATATGTACCTGACCTTTAGGAATTACTTTTTTTATTTTTTTACGTTTCGTTTCTCTTCTACGTCCCATGATATTTCCCTCAGATTTTATGCACCCTTACGACGGCCGCGACCTGCGACAGTTTTCTTGGGGCCTTTACGTGTACGCGCATTTGTTTTTGTGCGTTGACCATGCACTGGCAAATGGCGGCGATGGCGTAAACCACGATAGCAACCAATCTCAGTCAGGCGTTTGATATTAAGCGCGGTCTCACGACGAAGATCGCCCTCGACAATATAGTCACTGCTAATGACGTGACGTAAACGAGAGACCTCAGATTCTGACAGGTCTTTCACTCGCGCATCTGGGTTTACCTCTGCTTTTGCCAAAATCTTTTGGCTTGAGGTGTTACCAATACCATAAATATAAGTTAAGCTAATTACTACCCGCTTGTTACGCGGGATGTCGGTGCCGGCAATACGTGCCATAGTTCCTCCGAATTAGTAGTCAGTGTCGAATACCCAGCACCCTGCTGAGTACCGAACGATGTAACTGTCTACCAATAGTCGTTTTATCCTTGTCGTTGTTTATGGTTGGGGTCTACACAAATAACCCGCACAATGCCCTTTCGCTTAATAATTTTGCATTTTGGACACCGTTTTTTAACAGACGATGATACTTTCATTTTAATACTCCTGGTCTGAACAGTACGCACGAAACGACAAACGGCCGTTTTGCCTACATCAAACCAACTTCTTCATTCACTCCCTACAGGAGGTTTTTCTTGTCAAGGAAAATTCGCAGTGAAGCGACTGGCGATTGTACCAGTTTTTTCGTAACCGCCCACATAGTAGTGGACTAGATTACAGCAACGATTAACTCGCTGCCTTTATCGCTCCAATCAAAGCCTCTTGAACATCATCAACAGGCTGATCTCCATTGATCTCCACAACCAGCCCTTGCTTGCCATAATAATCAAGCAAGGGTTGCGTTTGTTCACGGTAAACACGCATACGGGTTTTGATGGTCTCTTCGTTATCGTCAGCCCGTCCCTCGATGATTGATCGCTTCAACAGACGTTCCACAAGAACGGCCGTTTCCACATGAATATGCGGCACAATGTCAATCTTGCTTCCCCACTCATCCAACATCAGCTTCAAAGCATCCGCTTGTGCTGGAGTGCGTGGAAAGCCATCAAGAATAGCCCCATTTTCACAATCGGGTTGAGACAAACGATCACGAACCATCGCCACCGTCACCTCATCAGGAACCAACTCGCCCTTATTCATATAAGTACGCGCCAATTTACCTAATTCAGTGTTGTTTTTAAGGTTATAACGGAACAAATCACCAGTAGAAACTTGTTCTAACCCTAAGGCTCGTACCAATAACTTTGCCTGTGTGCCTTTTCCAGCACCAGGCCCGCCCACCAAAACCACATATGTCATTATTTTGTAAATCCTTCGTAATGACGCATAAGCAATTGAGATTCCAACTGCCGCATCGTATCAATTACGACACCAACAACAATGATAAGACCAGAACCTTGCACAACTAGCGCGTTCTGTAATCCCTCAATGTTCAAAATCATGCCAAGAATAGCGAGAATACCTGGTAATGTCGCAATGACACCCAAAAATACAGCACCAGCTAATGTAATTCGTCGTACAACAGCCATCAGATAATCATCAGTACGCTTACCCGGACGAATACCCGGAATAAACCCACCTTGACGTTGCAGAGTTTGTGCCAAATTCTGCTGTTTCACCATCACATCTGTATAGAAGAAGGTGAAACCTACAACTAAGAAGAAATAGACAGACCAATACGCAAAAAATTGGACTGGCGCATCTTGCGGTGAAGCAACCGCGCTGAACGAACTGACAGAGGTCGCAATGCGATCAACAAAGCTACCACTGCCTGTCACAAATAACGCAGCAATTAGTGGCGGGAAGGTCAAGAACGATTGAGCAAAGATAATCGGGATCATACCAGCCGTGTTCACACGAAGCGGTACATGGCTGCTTTGTCCCTGATATACTTTACGTCCACGCACACGCCTGCCATACTGCACAGGTATGCGTCGCTGCCCCTCTTGAATATATACAATGACCAACACCGTAGACAACATCACCACAATGAAAGCAACCGTTGTAAAGATGCGTGCTGTCATATCATCCATCGCAAAAATACGGGAGACATTTGGCAAAATACCAGAAACGATGCCGCCGAAGATAATCAATGAGATACCTTGGCCAATACCATCTTCGGTAATCAATTCACCCAACCAGATGGCAAACATCGTACCGCCAAGCATGGCGAACAATGTAACCATTGTGGGCAAAATGTTATCAGCACTCATGCCAAAGTGAGGCATAAGTTGTTCCAAACCACCAGGTAAGCTGAAGCCAATCAAACGAATTTGACCAACCGCCTGCAAAAATGCCAACGGAACGGTCAAATAGTAGGTCAGCTTATTCATCTTATTACGCCCAGTCTCACCTTCGGTGGACAATTCCTGCAATTGCGGAATGATGGGTGTTAATAACTGGATGATAATGGAGGCTGTGATATATGGGTACACACCCATCGCCATCACAGAGAAGTTGCGAACAGCACCGCCAGACAACAGATCGAGGAAGTTAATAACCGCGTTGCCGCTTTCTTGTGTGCTGAATGCCATCCACGCTTCCAGATCGACACCAGGAACAGGGATATTTGCAACCAAACGGTAGACAACTAACAGTCCGACTGTATAAAGAATGCGTTTCCGCAAATCGGGCAAGCTGAACGCGGTAAGTACAGATTCAATCATGATTTATTCTCCAAACACTTTACAAAGTGCCACTTAGCTGAGAGCAATAATCTCTACTGTACCACCAGCCGCTTCAATTTTTTCTTTGGCTGAGGCAGAAAAACGGTGCGCCTTGACGGTTAAGGCTACAGAAAGTTCGCCACTACCCAAGACAACAACGGGATCGGTCACTTTTTTAAGAAGACCAACGGTCGTTAATATCTCAGGCGTTACGTCAGCACCATCAAAATCAAATTGAGCCAATTGTTCTAAATTAACAGGCTTATAATAAATCTTGCGTATATTAGTGAAACCGCGTTTGAACGGCAAACGACGAGCAAGTGGAAGCTGACCACCCTCAAAATAGGGGCCTTTGCCACCACCACTACGCGCTCCTTGACCCTTGGTACCCCGACCAGCAGTTTTACCCTGCCCAGCGGCGATACCACGACCCACTCGCTTACGCTTTTTCTTTGCACCAGAATTCGGGCGCAGATCGTGTAATTTCATGTTAATTAACCTCTTCCACAGACACTAAATGTCTGACTTTGTGAACCATACCACGAATAACCGGATTATCATCATGCTCTTTAATCTGATTTAATTTGGTAAATCCCAATGCTCTGATTGTTCTTTTTTGGCTCTTGTTATATCCAATCGCGCTTTTCTTGTAGGTAACATTTATCTTGCTCATTACTTACGACTCCAGAAAGGCGCAACCGTCTTCGGATCAACACCGCGATCAGACGCGATCTGTTGAACACTCTTCAACTGTTGCAAACCATTCAATGTGGCGTGCAAAATGTTCAATGTATTTGCACTACCCAATGATTTGGACAAAATATCATTGTAGCCTGCGGCTTCAATGACCTGACGGACTGCACCGCCAGCAATAACACCCGTACCAGGAGAAGCTGGTTTCAACAAAACTCGCGCCGAACCATGCACACCCATCACTTGGTGAGGAATAGTGCTGCCAACCATCGAAACTGGACGCATATTTTTACGCGCGGATTCCAATGCTTTACGAATCGCATCTGGAACAGTCCGTGATTTGCCGACACCGATAGCTACATTCCCTTTGTTATCACCAACAACGACGGAGACGCGGAAGGCGAAACGCCGACCACCCTTCACCACTTTGGCAACACGGGTAATATCAACAATACGTTCATCGAATTCATCCCGGTCTTTGTCCCGGAATGAACCTTGTTGTCGTCTTTGACCCATTCTTATCTCCTTAGAATTTAAGGCCGCCCTCACGAGCGCCTTCGGCCAGAGCCTTCACTCGACCATGATACAGATAACCGCCACGATCAAAAACAACAGTTTCGATGCCAGCATCTAAAGCTCGCTCGGCAACAGTTTTGCCAACGAGTTCTGCTTGTTCTTTTTTCGTCTTCCCATCCAAATCAGCAACAACCTTTTTATCGACGGTGGATGCAGAAACTAAGGTCGTCCCTGCAACATCATCAATAACTTGTGCGTAGATTTGATCAAGACTACGAAAAACATTGAGCCGCGGCCGAACGGCCGTTCCTGAAATTTTACGGCGTATACGGCGGTGGCGGCGTATACGCGCTTTGCGTGATTTAATTGCCATAACAATACCCCCTTATACCTTGCCAGCCTTGCCAGCTTTACGACGAACATATTCGCCATCATAACGAATCCCCTTCCCCTTGTACGGTTCCGGTGGACGCTTCTTACGGATTTGGGCTGAAATTTCACCCACAACCTGCTTATCAATCCCTGTTATAATAATCGTCTTACTCCGATCCTCAACCTCAAATGCAACATCAGCTGGCGGATCAAAATAAACAGGGTGAGAATAACCAACGCTCAACTCAAGCCTTTTGCCATTGACGGCGGCACGATAGCCAACTCCTTCAATACGCAATATCTTTTTGAAGCCATCGCTTACACCAATCACCATATTATTCAGTAATGCACGGGTAAGACCATGCAAAGCCCGATCTTCACGAGACTCACTGGCACGTTTGACAGATAAAACACCGTCATCCAGTTGAACACTCATGTGTGGGTGAAAGGTTTGTGTCAAAGACCCTTTAGATCCTTTGACCGTAATTGCCGAACCCTTTTGCTCAAAAGTAACACCTTTTGGCAAAGTGATTGGCATTCTACCTATACGAGACATAGAAAACCTCCCCTACCAGACCTTGCACAGGACTTCGCCACCAACGCCTTTGCGTCGTGCTTTCTGCCCTGTCATCATACCCTGCGGTGTCGTCAAAATGGCGATACCCATGCCACTCAACACCCAAGGAATTTCACTTTTACCAACATATACACGACGACCTGGTTTACTCACACGCTCCAAACCTGTAATAACAGAGCGGTAATGACGGCGGTCGCCAATATATTTTAATTTAATTTCCAATACGGATTGCGGCTCTTGGGAAATCACTTTGAAATCCTCAATATACCCTTCCGATTTTAACACCTCTGCAATTGCCATTTTCGACTTGGACAGAGGCATAGCAACTGTGGCGTGTCTACGCATAAGCGCATTCCGCACACGAGTTAACATATCTGCAATAGGATCACTCATTGACATAAAACACCTCTACCAACTTGATTTAACAACGCCAGGGATATTCCCTGCTAATGCCTGTTCACGGAAACAAATGCGACACAAACCGAACCGACGGATATATCCACGAGGGCGGCCACATAATTTACAACGATTACGCACACGTACTTTGTACTTACGCTTTGATTCGCGTGCGATCATGGATTTTTTTGCCATAATATTCTCCTGCCAATTCTTTCTAGTTCAGATCTTTCTTAAAAGGCATACCCAGCAAGCCTAACAGCCGACGACCTTCTTCGTCTGTTTGTGCCGAGGTGACGATACTTACTTCCATTCCACGAACTTTATCAATTTTATCAAAGTCGATTTCAGGGAAAATAAGTTGATCGCGCAAACCTAATGTGTAATTCCCGCGTCCATCAAAGGAATCGGGAGAAACACCTTGAAAGTCACGGGTACGCGGCAATGCAATATGAACGAGGCGGGTTATAAATGCCCACATCCGCTCACCACGCAACGTAACTTTTACACCAACTGCTTGACCTTCGCGCAATTTGAAGTTTGCAATCGACTTCTTAGAGCGCGTCACAATTGGTTTCTGACCGGTAATGAGCGTAATATCATTAACGGTATATTCTATTGCTTTTGCATTATCCAACGCTTCACCAACACCGACGTTAACGACGATTTTCTGAAGACGCGGAATCTGCATCGAGCTTTTATACTGAAACTCTTCCATCAATGTAGAAGAAATATCAGTTTTGTACTGTTCTTTCAGTGGCGTAAATGCCATTTCTTCCTCCGAGTTAGTAGCAGAACGGTTCACGGTTGGCTTTCACCTGCACGATATTCCGCGCACATTACCGTTTGTTGCCGCCTGGCTCACTCTTGGCGATGCGTACTTTACAGTTCCGCATCTCCTTGTTTCGAATATCTTACTTGCTTGCCATCCTCGTCGCGGCGGTAGCCGACGCGGGTGGGATGGTCGGTGTCTGGGCAAACAACCATGACATTTGAAGCATGTAATGGTGCTTCGAATTCAATGATGCCGCCTTGCACCTGTGTCCGGCCGCCTTGTTGTGGCTTCTGGTGTTTTTTCACCATGTTGATGCCATCAACTACGACACGATTTTTAGAGCGAAGAACTTCTGTAACCTCTCCTCTCTCACCTTTATAATTACCTGCGATTACTTCAACAGTATCACCGACTTTAATTCGCATCTTGTTCACTTAATCCTTGTTACAATGCTTCGGGAGCCAGCGACATAATGCGGCCAAATCCCTTGCTGCGTAACTCACGTGCTACGGGGCCAAAGATACGGGTTCCTACAGGTGTTTTAGATTCAGCATCAATTAACACTGCTGCATTGTCGTCGAAGCGAATATAACTGCCATCTTCACGGCGATACTCTTTCTTCGTGCGTACAATCACAGCTTTGACCACTGTACCTTTCTTCACGGCTGAGTTCGGAACGGCCTTTTTGACCGAGCCAGTAACCACGTCACCAACTGTTCCATAACGATGCACAGAGCCGCCCATCACTTGAATGACAAGCAGTTCACGAGCACCAGAATTGTCGGTTATTTTTATACGACTTTCTTTTTGAACCATCGTTAAACCCTCGTTATTTTGCTCTTTCCAGAATAGATATTACTGAAAAGCGTTTGTGACGGCTAATGGGTTGTGATTCAATGATTTGAACCGTGTCGCCCATATGGCACTCGTTTTCTTCGTCATGTGCCTTATATTTTTTAACAAGGCGCATTACTTTTCCATAGACAGGATGGCGTTTCGTGCTTGACACGGAAACAACTACCGTTTTATCCATCTTGTCGCTTGTTACTACGCCTACTAAGCGTTTGCGTTGATCTCTCATTATTTACCTACCCTGCGATCTCGTAGCTAGTAACCAATGTTGGCTGCTTTTTGCTCTCTCGCTGTCTCCGACCGTGCGGGCGTGATTTGTTGAGATTCACCATTGCGTTGGCAAGTTCTTTGCCATCATCATTGGTAAAGTCAACGCGCCATGCGCTGTCTTCATAGCTAAAGCGGGCAGCGGCTTGCCAACTTTGATTCCCAAGTGCGGAAGCAATTTCCTGCTGCCGGCTGGCTGATTCAACAGCTAAACCACGCATGTGGAGAACGCTTTGCACTTGAGCGATTTCACGCCGGACGGTTTTGACGCGGGCGTAATTTTCAAGTTGTCCTGATGCGTTTTGAAAACGGAGGTTGAAGAGTTCTTCACGGCCGTTTTCAATCATTTCATCTAACGCATCATTATCCATATCTCGTAATTCGACGATATTTGCCATTATAACCAATCCCCTCTGCCAACAACTTGTGTTTTAATAGGCAGCTTGTAACCGGCTTGACGCAACGCTTCACGCGCAACGTTTTCTGGCACACCAGCGATTTCAAAAATGATACGGCCGGGCTTGACTACTGCAACCCACTCTTCCACATTACCTTTACCTTTACCCATGCGGGTTTCTGCCGGCTTTGCCGTGACAGGTTTATCAGGAAAGATGCGAATCCAATACTTTCCGCGGCGTTTCATGCGGCGCACAATGGTACGGCGGATGGCTTCAATCTGGCGGCTGTTAATCCAGCCCGGCTCTAGTGCCTGAATACCGTATTCGCCATTAAGCAATTCGGTACCGCCTTTTGCCATGCCTCGCATCCGTCCACGGAATTGCTTGCGATGTTTCACGCGCTTTGGCATTAACATAGTTCTACTCCAACATTATGACTGTCAGCCGTAAACGGCCGTTTGCAATCACAAAAAATTCTATTTACTTACATACACGTCAGTTGCCGTCTCTTTCTTAGGCAAAATGTCGCCATTGTATACCCAGACTTTCACACCAATTTTGCCAAAGGTGGTCATAGCCTCAGTAAATCCGTAGTCCAGATCAGCGCGGATAGTGTTACGCGGCACACGGCCGTCCCACAATTTTTCCTTACGCGCCATCTCAGCACCACTTAAACGACCGCTGACTTCAATACGAATGCCGCCAGCACCTTGACGCATTGCTTGCTGAATCGCACGTTTCATCGCACGACCGTGCGAAATACGACGATTAAGCTGCCCAGCAATGTTCTCAGCAACCAACTGTGCATTCGTGTCTGGCTGTGCAATCTCCTGCACCTCCACACGAACAGCTTTGCCCGTTACATCACGCAATTTGTTACGCAATTCTTTAACTTGCGCCCCTTTGCGGCCAATAACGATGCCTGGCTTGGCAGTATGAATCGTAATTTGTACCTGATTCATTGCTGCCCGCTCAATCTCTAAATGTGAAACAGAGGCAGATGCCAAGTCTTCACGTAGAAGTTTACGAATTGCGAAATCTTCATGCAGTAACTCTTCGTATAGAGTGCCTTCGGCAAACCAACGCGCATTCCAATCACGGATCGTCTTTAATCGAAATCCAACAGGATGTACTTTACGTCCCAAGGTTATCCTCCATACGACTAAAAGTCGCTATAAGCAGCCGCATCTCGCTCGGCCAAAACAATAGTAATATGTGACGAGCGTTTAATGATTTTGCGAAAACGGCCGCGTCCAGCAAAGCGTCCACCATAGGGTGCTTTGCGGTGACGGGGGCCATCATCAGCATAAATCCGACTTATGTATAAGTCATCTGGCTCCAGATCAAAATTTTGTTCTGCATTAGCCATCGCCGAAGCCACTAATTTATAAACAGGGTCAGCCGCTTTTTGCGGCATAAAGCGCAGGGTGTCCAACGCTTTCTCAACATCCATACCTCGGACAACATCAACAACCAATCGCACCTTTTGCGGTGTAATTTGAATGTGACGTGCCTTCGCGGTAATTTCAAATGCTTCAGCCATGATTACCTAATCCCCCCTCTCTTCTCGGTCTTTGGAATATGGCCGCGAAAAGTACGGGTGGGTGCAAACTCGCCTAATTTATGACCGACCATATTTTCAGTAATATAGATGGGGATGTGACGACGGCCGTCATAAACAGCAATCGTATGCCCAACCATTTGCGGGAAAATTGTGCTGGCGCGTGACCAGGTACGAATCACCTGACGGCCGCGTGTGGCATTCAATTTTTCCACCTTTGCCAGCAATTTTGGGCTTACAAAAGGCCCTTTCTTTAATGAACGTGACATATTCTATCTCCTACCGACGTTTCTTAGTCCGGCGACGGAAGACAAATTTATCCGTAGCCTTATTGCGGCGTGTCCGTTGACCCAATGCGGGGCGACCCCACGGTGTCTTAGGTGCTGCCATACCAATCGGCGAACGCCCTTCACCACCACCATGTGGATGGTCGTTCGGGTTCATTGCCGAACCACGAACACCAGGTCGTCTGCCCAGATGACGGTTACGTCCAGCCTTGCCCAATTTGACATTGCCATGTTCGACATTACCAACTTGACCAATCGTAGCGCGGCATTCACGCGGCACATATCGCTCTTCACCAGACGGCAAGCGCAACAAAACATATTTATGATGGTCTTTCGACAGCAATTGTGCTGATGTACCAGCAGAACGCACCATCTGACCACCTTTGCCTACCTGCAATTCAACATTATGTACTTGTGTACCCAAAGGCATATTGTACAAAGGCATTGAATTACCAGGTTGAATTTCGGTCTCATCCGCACTCAACACAGGGTCGCCAACACGCAAACCCAATGGGGCGATGATGTAACGTTTTTCACCATCAGCATAAACCAGCAATGCAATGCGTGCAGAGCGGTTCGGATCGTACTCAATCGAGTCTACCCGTGCTGGGATGCCATGTTTATCGCGCAGAAAATCGATCTGGCGATAACGACGTTTATGGCCGCCACCACGATGGCGTACCGTAATTTTGCCACGGAAGTTGCGACCAGCGCGTTTCCGTAACCCGCGAACCAGAGATTTTTCTGGTTGCGTGCGCGTAATCTCCTCAAAAGTCTGCCCGCTCATATCGCGGCGACCAGGAGATGTCGGCTTAAATACTTTAATCGGCATATTACCTCTCCAGAGACGGACGGTAGATTACATGCTTACGGGAACAAACCGCTTAACGATGAAAATCCTCGTCCCTGCTCACTTATCTAGCAGCAGTTAATTATGCTGCCTATTAAACACCTTCAAACATATCAATCGAATCGCCAGCTTCCAAAGTCACGATGGCTTTTTTCCATCCCGCTTTACGAATGGCAATGCGACGGCCGCTACGGCCGCGCTTTGCTGGCATATTGGACACACGCACCTTTTCGACGGTAACGTCAGGCCATGCCAACTCAATTGCTTGTTTAATCTGGATTTTATTCGCACCATCATCCACAACAAATGTGTATTGATTGTGTAAATCAGCCAGATAATTACTTTTTTCCGTCACGACGGGGCGACGAATGATACTGCGCCAATGAATGTTCATGATTTATTCTTCCTCTCCGTCTTCATCAACGGCTACCCATGCGCCACCTTCGACGGTCAAGAAACTTTCTAAGCTTTCCAACGCGGCAAGCGGCATGATGAGTTTGTCATGGCCTAGCAAATCACGAATGTTCAAATAGCTGGCTCGCAAAGTCATCACATCGGCGACGTTGCGGAACGCTTTTTCAACATTCTCATCACGTTCGGCCAACAGTACCAATGCGCTGTCATCAGCAACGAGAGTATTCATCATAGAAACGGCCGTTTTTGTTCTTGCCGTCTCCATATGAAGCTCATCCAAGACAATGATTTCGCCATCGGCCGCTTTCACGCTCAAAGCTGAGCGAATAGCTGCCCGACGCATCTTGCGCGGCATGTCCTTCGTGTACTTACGCACCTTTGGGCCATGAGCCACACCGCCACCGACAAAAATCGGCGCACGTTTGCTGCCATGACGCGCATTACCCGTTCCTTTCTGACGGTACATCTTCGCCGTCGTGTAGCTAACCTCGCCACGGCTTTGCGCTTTATGCGTGCCTTGACGCGCATTTGCTAACTGACGCACCAACGCTTGGTGCATCAAGTCACGATTAATCTTGGCTTCAAAGATAGAAGATGGAAGCTCCATCGTCCGAACCTCTTCGCCAGACATATTTTTTACAGAAATGTTCATCTCTACGCCTCCACTAGCTCTTTGCTGCATCACGAATGACAACAACACTGCCCTTATGACCAGGCACAGCACCTTTGATCGCAATCAAATTACGTTCAACATCAACACTCATGATTTCTAAATTCTGAGACGTATACCGCTTGCTACCCATATGACCAGGCATTTTCTTGCCCTTGAACACATGTGCCGTACCAGATGTTGCACCGATAGAACCTGGCGCACGCCAACGATCAGATTGACCATGCGTCTTCATGCCGCCAGCAAAACCATAACGCTTCACAACACCCGCAAAGCCTTTACCTTTGGTAATGCCAGACACATCAACACGATTACCAGCTTCAAACTGCTCAACCGTCAACTGTTGCCCAACTTCGTATTCACTTATTTTTGAAGTACGGAATTCACGCAAATGACGTAAAGCGGGGATATCATTATTTGCTTTACGTTGCGGGTGCTTCTTATCAGAAGAGAGAAGACCCAGATGCCCCTTCTGTCCATTGGAAAGGCGTTGTTCTTTCACATCGCCAAATCCCAACTGGACGGAAGTATAACCATCACTACCATTATCTTTTATTTGGGTTACGAAACATGGTCCAGCTTGAATGATGGTAACAGGTGTCACCACACCATCTTCACTGAAAATTTGAGACATGCCCAATTTAAGACCCAGTAATCCTTTCATATTATAAACCTCCCAGGACTGTCAGCCACTAGGCTAGACTGCATCATCCTTAGTATGCAATTTTTAGTCCGCTTGGGTAATACCTATTTAGATAGATATTTCAATATCAACACCAGCGGGTAAATTCAACCGCATTAACGTGTCAATCGTCTTTGGATCCGGATTGATTACATCAATCAACCGCTTGTGGGTACGAATTTCAAAATGTTCGTGCGAATCCTTATCAATAAATGTGCTGCGACGCACAGTAAACCGCTCCAACTTTGTTGGTAACGGTACTGGACCAACAACCCGTGCGCCTGTGCGCTCGGCTGTGCCAACGATCCGCTTTGCGGATTGATCCAAAACACGATGATCATATGCCTTTAGGCGAATACGAATTCTTTGTTTAGCCATAGCTCTGTTGCCTCAGCAAGAAGGGTGCTGTTCGTCAGAAGCAACACCCTTCATATGCGGTTTATTTTATAATCTCTGTAATAACGCCAGCACCAACCGTCAAGCCACCTTCTCGGATAGCAAAGCGGCTGCCGTTTTCCAATGCGACAGGCATGATCAGCTCGACCTGCAAGTTCACACTGTCACCAGGCATTACCATCTCTACGCCTTCTGGCAGGGTAATTGCACCTGTCACATCCATCGTGCGGATGTAGAACTGCGGACGGTAGCCGGGGAAGAATGCCTTATGACGACCACCTTCGTCCTTACGCAAGACGTAAACCTCGCTCCAGAACTCGGTGTGCGGGGTGATGCTGCCAGGTTTGGCTAACACTTGCCCACGTTGAATCTCTTCACGAGCAACGCCGCGCAATAACAGACCAGCATTGTCGCCAGCTTCTACTTTGTCCAAAATTTTGTGGAACATTTCCATAGAGGTCACGACAACTTTGCGGGTCTTTTCGGCCAAGCCGACGATTTCGACATCGGTGTTTGGCAACATGATGCCCCGTTCGCAACGTCCTGTCACAACGGTTCCACGCCCTTTGATGCTGAACACATCTT
>CAYSDT010000004.1:0-20044 GCA_964429835.1 uncultured Ardenticatenaceae bacterium
CTGAACACCAGATTTTTAACGTCGTGTACGTCCATCACTTCGCAGAGATTGAGCGTGCCGCCGACGTTGTTTTGGTAATACAGCATCGGCTTTTCAACCGATTCCCCGACCGCTTTTAGTCCGGCAAAATGGATGACGGCATCGGGCTTTTCTTGGGCAAAAATCGCGTCGAGAGCGGCTTTGTCGCGGATGTCGGCTTGATGAAAAACGGCCGTTTTTCCCGTAATTTCCTCCACGCGCACCACCGCTTCCCGCTTGCTGTTGCTCAAATTATCCACAATGATGACATCGTGATTGGCGTTCAAAAGTTCAACGGCCGTGTGGCTGCCAATGTAGCCCGCGCCGCCTGTTAATAAAATTTTCATGAGATTTCAAGAAAATTGTCAATTGTTAATTGACAATTAAAGTCGCCCGCCGCCAACGGCGCACGGAATTGATTAAATAAATTGCGTCACTTTCGCATAGCATTTGTTTGCTGATGGGGCGTTCTTTGATTTGACCGTTTGCCAACAACCATCGCCTGAACGTCCCCGCCAACAAGCCTGATTCTAGCGGAGGTGTGAATAAGTCGCCCTCTATTTCAACTACGATATTTGCACTTGTCGCCTCTGTCACCTCGCCCTCTTCGTTCCATAAAATGGTTTCGTCGTAATCGGGGTTGCGGGCATTGTCGTACACGGCGCGATGGGTTGTTTTATGATAGAGCCAACTGTTGTCACGGGAAACGGCCGTTTTCGCAAAAACAACCCGTGCAGGATCAGGCAAGGGGGTGATGGGCGCGTGTGTAATCATAATCGCCCCATCCTGTGCCAAGAGTAATCGCACTTTGGATGGTTTTGTGAGAGAAACGGCCGTTTGTTCCAACTGCCTCTTTGCCCCCCTGCTCCCCTGCTCCCCTGCTCCCCTGCTCCAAAAATACCGTGCCGAATCACGCAACCGTTCCAGATGATAATCGAGCAGTACATATCCCCCGTCAGGTTCCCACAGTAACGATTCTAGTAGGGAGAAAAACGGCCGTTTTTTCCTCAAAACCCCTGCCTTCACCTTGCATTCCGCATACTCATCCTCCGCCGTCGAATCCCAAACGATGCCGCCACCGACCCCATAAATCGCCCGCTTTTCCTGCTTGTCTAGCAGCACCGTGCGAATGGCAACATTAAATTGCACCTGTCGATTGGGAGCGATAAATCCAATCGCCCCCGTATAAATGCCGCGTGGCGATGGTTCCAACTGCTTAATCAGCCCCATCGTCCGCTTTTTGGGTGCACCCGTAATCGACGCACATGGAAACATCGCCGCAATAATGTCAGCGATGGGCGCGTCCGTCCGCGCCGTCACGGTGGAAGTCATTTGCAGCACCGTCGGATACCGTTCGATCTCGAACAGGCGCGGCGTTTGCACGCTGCCGATGTCGGCAACCTGCCCCATATCATTGCGGATCATGTCCACAATCATCACATTCTCAGCCCGATTTTTGACCGATGCGGCCAACCAGTCGGCGTTAGCATCATCTTCAGCCAACGTGCGCCCACGAACGGCCGTTCCCTTCATCGGTTTGCTGCTCAACTTGTCCCCATCCAGCGTAAAAAATAGCTCAGGGGAAGCGGAAGCGATGGAATAACGGCCGTTTGGAAAATCTACAAACGCCCCATAATTTGCCGCCTGATTCCGCGCCAACTCCGCAAACAGCCTCTGTCCATCCCCCTCAAAATCAGCCCGTAACGGAAACGTATAATTCACCTGATAAGTGTTCCCCGCCGCAATCTCATCCTTAATCCGAGCGATGGCCTGTCCATAATCCGCCGCCAACACCGAAGCCGTCCAATCAGGAGCAGAAAAATCAGTGTAATCCGTGAAATCAGTGTCCAATTCTTTAACAACTGGCGCATCAAACAACCCAAACCAAACCAACGGCAACCCCTCCATCGGCGGATGCACATCCAGTCCGAACGCGGCGGCCGCTTCGTAAGCGATGAAGCCTGCGGCGGTACGGTTTTGGGTATTAACGGCCGTTTCCACCGCCCGCAACACCCCCATCACCTCATCAGGATGCCAAGCAACAAATTCTTGGATGGGGGTGGAGAAATGAAGAAAACGGCCGTTATGCTGAACAACAATCATAATAATGAATAATCAATAATGAATTGTTAATTGTGAATGAAAACTCGCGTTCCTACTTCATTATTAACTATTCCCAATTCATTATTCATTATTACAACGACGGCCCCTTCGTCTTCTCCCCTTGCCCCAACGACACCGACCGCTGATACGCCGCCCAAATGCCGCGCGAAATCACCGTCCGCAAGCCCCCCTTTTCCATGTGATACAACGCTTCGGCCGTTGTGCCGCCTGGGGAAGTCACCTGATTTCGCAGTTCGGCCACATGCTTGCCCGACTGTTCCGCATAATCGACTGAGCCGCGCATGGTTTGGAACACCAATTGGGATGCAATATGCCGCGAGAAGCCCATATGCACCCCCGCGTCGATCATCGCTTCCATCATCATGAAGATGTAGCCCGGCCCAGAGCCGCTCAACGCCGTCGCCATGTCCATGTACCGCTCGTCATCGACGAAAATTTCCGCACCCAGTGCGCCTAGTACCGCCCCCGCCTGCTCTTTGTGCAACGCGCTCACCTCTGGTGTGGCGGTCCAGACGGTGATGCCTTTGCCGATTTGGCCGGGCGTGTTGGGCATCGCCCGCACGACGGAAGCGTGTGCCACGCCGTCTGCCAACCGCTTAATCGGTGTGCCAGCGATGATGGAGATGAGCAAATCTGTGCGGCGCAGATGGCCGCGCACGTCGGGCATGACTTTTGCCAGCGATTGCGGTTTGATGGCGAAGATGATGACTTGTCCGCTTTCGGCCGCTTCTATATTACTCTGTGTCGTTTTCACGCCGTATTTGTCGTGCAGATAGCGCAATCGCTCGTCCCACGGGTCGGCGGCGATGATTTGATCGGGCTTGACCGTTTTCTGATGCAGCAAGCCGCGAATCATCGCTTCGGCCATCGTGCCGCTGCCAATAAATGAGATGGTTTGTTCGTTAAACATGTTTTTTCCTTTAGTGGGGTCAGAAGTCAGGCTTTTGCCAAAAGCCCGACTTCTCTTCATCGGTATCGTAAATTATTCAGGCGGGTAGTATAGCAAGGGGGCGGGGGCGGGGCGAGAATGGCGTTTTTGGAATTTCAAGTGCGACGCACCTCGCAGGTGCGTCGCACTTGAAACTTCAAAAACAGGTTTGCACACTGCCTAACATCCGTTATAATTCTGCGCTTGTCTGATGGGTCTTCCATCGACAAAATTAAAAGTCTACACATGCTTGGATCATCACGGGTGTGCTTGTTTCGTGTCATTGTATTGTTTGCGCCCTTACAGGCGAACCCCGAACAATCACAATAACACGTCAGCCATGCAAGCTCCGCGATGAGATGAAGGGCATGGAAGCCGAAAACACATATGAGTATCTAGGTGCGACGCACTTTGTAAGTGCGTCGCACCTAGATACTCAACTTAATAAAGGAGAATAAACCCCATGGCTATTGTTTCAATGAAAGCATTACTGGAAACTGGCGTGCATTTTGGTCACCGTACCCGTCGCTGGAATCCTAAGATGGCACCGTACATTTTCACCAAGCGCAACGGTATTCACATCATTGACCTGCAACAAACACTCGGCATGATCGAGGAAGCATACGATGTCGTCCGCGACGTGGTCGCCAACGGCGGCGAGGTGCTGTTTGTCGGCACTAAGCGTCAGGCACAAGATGTTGTCGCCCAAGAGGCCGCACGCGCCAATCAACCCTACGTCAGCGAACGCTGGCTGGGCGGCACGTTGACCAACTGGAAGACGATTAGCGAGCGTATTAAATATCTGGAAAAAATCGAAGCCCAACGCGACAGCGGCGGCTTTGATACCCTGAAAAAACGTGAGCGTCTGCGGTACGAACGCGAAATCACGAAATTGTCCTCCCGTTTGGGTGGTCTTCGCAAAATGAAGGGATTGCCCCAAATTTTATTCGTGGTGGATGTGACTGAGGAAGAAACGGCCGTTCATGAAGCTGGCATCCTCGATATTCCGATCATCGGCGTGGTAGACACCAACGCCAACCCCGATCCCATCGAATACCTGATCCCTGCCAATGATGACGCAATCCGCGCCATCAAATTGCTCTGCACCAAAATGGCAGACGCGGCCATCGAAGGCGCGGCCATTAAGTCGCAAGGCAAGGTTGACGAAGAAATCACCGATTATGACAGCTACAAAAAAGAAGAGAAGTTCGACGGCATGGGTAACGTGTCCGACGAAGAGTTGCTGGGTAAATCAACATTGGCAAAAATGAGAGAAGCAGAAGGGAAAACGGCCGTTGTTGAAGAAAAAGCCGCTGAGTAAAACCCCGTCTCGTTCCCACGCTCTGCGTGGGAATGCAGAACCGAACGCTCTGCGTTCACTTGACGCAGAGCGTCACAGAATTGCATTCCACGCAGAGCGTGGAACGAGGAACATTAGTTAATAAATAAACAATCAAATAGCGCGACACACTTCTATAATTAGTGTGCCGCGCTTTTTTCCGAAAAGGTGAAAAAATGAAAATTACAGCACAAATGGTAAAAGAGCTTCGTGAAGCCACAAGCGCAGGCATCCTTGATGCCAAAAACGCATTGGTAAAAGCCGATGGCGATTACGACAAAGCAGTAGACATTCTGCGTGAAAAAGGGGCAGCCCGCGCCGCCAAACGCTCCGACCGTTCCGCCAACGAAGGCACGATTGAACTGTACACCCATCCCGGCAACCGCTTGGGCGTGATGCTGGAACTTAATTGCGAGACTGATTTCGTCGCCCGCACTGATCAATTTCAGGAATTGGCGCACAATTTGGCGTTACACATCGCCGCCATGTCCCCCCGCTACCTAAAACGCGAAGACGTAGACCAAAGCGAACTGGATCGTGAGATTGAAGTCTTGAAATCACAAGCATTGGCCGACGGCAAACCAGAAGCCATCGTCGAAAAAATTGTTGCTGGTCGTATCAGCAAATTCTACAGCGAAATTTGCTTGATGGAACAACCATTCATCAAAGATGATTCCATCACCATTAACGACATGCTTTTAGATGCCATTCGTCGTACAGGTGAGAACATCATCATTCGTCGCTTTGCCCGCTTTGAATTGGGCGAAGAGATTTAATCAGATTACATAGGTAAAGTAAACAAAGGCGTTCATTATGAACGCCTTTGTTGTATACTGGGCAAGTGTGCGGATGGGTTTGGCAACACCAAACCCGTACTGTAGGGGCATGGCGTTGCCATGCCCTATAAGTCGGAGTCGAGCCTTTAGGCGGGAGAGGTTAGCAAGCTATGAATAAACCACGATATAAACGTATTCTGTTGAAGATGGGTGGGGAAGCCTTATCTGGACCAGGCGGCTTTGGGATTGATCCGATGCGGGCGGAGACAGTGGCGCGAACCATCAAAGAGATACACGATCTTGGTGTGCAGGTTGTGCTGGTCATCGGTGCGGGCAATTTATGGCGCGGACTGGAAGGCAATGCACAAGGCATGGAACGCTCTGCCGCCGATCATATTGGCATGTTGGCGACGATTATGAACGCCTTAGCCATGCGCGACGCATTGGAGCGGGTCGGTACGCCAACCCGCGTGCAAACGGCAATTGAAATGCGTAGCGTTGCCGAGCCATACATCCGCCTGCGAGCGATTCGCCATCTGGATAAAGGGCGCGTCGTCATTATCGGCGGAGGGACAGGCAATCCATATTTCACAACCGATTCCGCTGGCGCATTACGGGCGATGGAAATCAATGCTGATATAATGATTAAGGCAACAAAGGTGGATGGTGTTTACGACGATGATCCACAACAGAACCCCGATGCCACAAAGTTTGACCGATTAACATATAGCGAATTTTTGAATTTGCGATTGCGAGTGATGGATACAACGGCCGTTTCTCTCTGTATGGAAAACGATATGCCAATCGTCGTTCTTAACTTTTGGAAGAAAGATAATGTCAAACGGTTGGTTTTAGGCGAAACTATTGGTACAACTGTGTCCGATAGATAGCGGATAGAGACAGAAATAGAGAATTATTAGTTGAAGACAAGGAGAGGTAGCCATGATCGATGAATTTTTGCAGGATGCTGACCATCGTATGAAGGGCGCGGTGAATTCGTTAGATATAGATTTAGGTGCATTGCGTACAGGTCGTGCCTCGACAAAACTTGTTGAAAGATTGCTGGTGGAAATGTACGGCGTGGAAACACCGTTGAATCAGATGGCTTCCATCTCCGTGCCAGAACCGCAACAGTTGGCAATACGGCCGTATGATGCGAATGCAGTAAAGGCCGTTGAACGTGCCATTATGACCTCTGATATTGGCATTATGCCCAACAGTGACGGCAAAATCATTCGCCTGAACATGCCGCGCTTAACCGAAGAACGGCGGCGTGATTTGCGTAAACGGATGGGCAAGCGTGTGGAAGAGGCAAAAGTTGCTGTCCGCAACGTGCGCCGCGATGTGCTGAATGATATTCGTGACTTAAAAACTGAAAAAATGGTTACGGAAGATGAAGCATTTGCCGGGCAAGAAGATTTGCAAAAATTAACAGATCGTTTCATCAAAACAATTGAAACGCTCGGTGAGCAAAAAGAAGCTGAAATTATGGAAGTATAATCAATGGCACGGAAGCAAAAAAAGCCACTTGATTTGACCCCGTATGCCATCCCCAAGCATGTTGCGATTATTATGGATGGAAACGGCCGTTGGGCGCGTAAGCGCGGCCTGCCCCGCATTGCTGGTCATCGTGCGGGGGCGGAAAACCTGCGCCGCATCATCAACGCTTGCGTTGAATTTAAGGTGCAGGTCTTGACCGTCTATGCGTTCTCCACCGAAAATTGGGGACGGCCAGAGCAGGAAGTGCGCGGCTTGATGAAGATATTCGCCCGCGTACTCGACCAAGAGCTAGACGATCTGAACGCGCAGGGTATCTGCTTCCATCATCTTGGTGATATAGATCGGGTTGAACGGCAGTTACGAGAAAAAGTAATGCACGCGCTGGAGCTAACCAAAGATAACACAACGTTGACGCTTAATATCGCCTTTAATTACGGTGGTCGCGCTGAAATTTTACACGCTGTCCGCGCCATCTTGGCCGATGACGTATCCCCCGACGATTTGACAGAAGAACTATTTAGCTCATACCTGTTCACAGGCGGATTACCCGATCCCGATTTGGTGATTCGCACCAGCGGCGAATTGCGGGTGAGCAATTTCTTGATTTGGCAGGCGGCATACGCAGAATATTATCCAGCACCAGCGTATTGGCCTGACTTTGGTCGCGAAGAGCTTTACGAGGCGATTGTCGCCTTTAATCAGCGTGACCGCCGCTATGGTTTAGTGACGGAAAAGTCTTAATGAGCGTGTTCACTGTTTTTAGCAGAGGGTAAATAAGTATATGTTCTTACAACGCGCACTAATGACCTTGATTTTGGGGCCGATTGTCTTGTATTTGGTCTATTTGGGGGGCTGGTTTTTCTTTATCCCCGTCTTGCTTATCCTTTTGATTGCTACAGTCGAATATAACCACATGATGCGCGAGATGAAGTTGAATACGTCGGCGTGGTTTATTGGTGTACCAACGGCCGTTATTCTTCTTACCACCCAATTCGCCCCCGATGCTTCATGGATGATCCCCGCTTTCGTCTTCGGCATTTTCGCCACCCTAACCTACGCTTTGTGGATGTATGAAAAAGACAAAAGCAAAACCGTCGCCCTTGATTGGATGGCGATGATGGGCGGTATTGCGTTGATGGGCATCTTGGGCAGCCACTTCTTCCGCTTACGCAACATTGAATCAATGGCGTGGCAATGGATGATTGTCGCCCTTGTTTCCACTTGGTCGGCTGATGGCGGCGCGTATCTGGTTGGCAAATTTATGGCGGGTAAAGTATTGGGTCGGCACAAACTGTCCCCCCGTCTCAGCCCCAATAAAACCATTGAAGGATTTGGCGGCGGGGTTGTGATTGGTACGGGCATGACGGTGCTTGCCGGCTATTTGATGGGATTGCCGATAACGGCCGTTTTCATCTTAGGCATTCTCATCTCCACCATCGCCCCATTGGGCGATCTCAGTATTTCTTTGTTAAAACGTGAATCAGGTGTCAAAGATTCTGGCACTGTTTTTGGCAGTCATGGCGGCGCACTCGACCGCATTGATTCCCTGTTATGGTCAGTGACGCTGACCTTTTATTTGACCGTGTTATTTGTATGAGTCCGCTGAGAAAAGTTCAACTTTTCAGTAGAACCATTTGTATAAAACGGCCGTTTGCGGCTCCCACTCCGCACTCTGCCACACTTTGTCTTTGAAGTCCCCCTATATTTCCACTAGAACTATGGAGAAACACAACTCATGCCCAAAATAGAAACCATTGAACGATTTATCCTTGAAAATCAGCCGCAATCGGCACAAGGTGACTTCACGCATCTATTGTATGACATCGCCCTTGCCGCCAAGCTGATTGCCCATAAAATGAAACGCGCTGGATTAGCCGAAATTTTAGGGCAGGCTGGAAACGTCAACGTGCAAGGTGAAGAACAGCAAAAACTGGACATTTACGCCGATGAATTGCTGTTTCAATTGAATGATCATACTGGTCGTTTATGCGCGATGGCTTCAGAAGAGCGTGAAAAGATGATCGAAATTCCTCGACCATATCAGAAAGGATCATACGTTTTGGTTTATGACCCGCTGGATGGTTCATCTAACATTGATGTCAACGTCAGTATCGGTACGATTTTTGGTATTTATCGGTATGTGGATTGGGAAACACGCGGCCGTTTGGAAGATATATTGCAAAAACCGAAAGACTTGGTTGCTGCTGGTTATATCTTGTATGGCTCAAGCACCATGTTTGTCTACTCGACAGGTGACGGCGTTCATGGCTTCACATTAGAACCAGATGTTGGTGAATTTTTGCTTTCCCATCCTAATATGCGCTTCCCATCCCCACCAACGTATTACAGTTGTAACGAATCCTATTATGAGGAGTGGGCACCTGAAGCACAGGCGTATTACCATTGGTTGCAAGGGAAAGACGCAAATCATGATCGCGGTTATCGTCCACGATTGTCTTCACGTTACATTGGCTCACTGGTTGCTGACTTTCACCGTAATTTATTGCGTGGTGGCGTGTTTGCCTATCCAGCAGAGAAGGGTAAGCCGCAGGGAAAGATTCGACTTTTATACGAAGCTGGCCCCTTGGCCTATTTAGCTGAACAGGCGGGTGGGTACGCCTCTGATGGTACACAGTCGATTATGGATATTCAACCAGAAGATTTGCATCAGCGGGTTCCTTGCTATATCGGGAATCGTGTACTTGTGGAAAAAGCTGAAGAGTTCTTGCGTGGTGAGTGAACGTCGATTCCATTTTTGGGGGATACTCATCCCCTCGCCACCCTTTATACACGGCGAATAAATTCACAGCTACGGTTGCGAAGTCGGCCTTCGCTGACTGAGACCTAGACCGCGTAGGCGGTCTTTGCAAACCCGTAAGCGCGGTTTTAATCGCCAGCTAACAGGTGGCGAATAATTCGTGACACTAACGAGATGCGAATTCCCACTTTCGTGGGAATGATACTTATGGAGTGGCCGAAATGATGGGCAACTCCCATTTTTGTTGTTGGGCATTGTACAGCGGTTAAAACTGCTGCAATGATTGCAAAGTCGGCGTAAGCTGGCTGAGTACCAGATCGCGTAGGCGGTCTTTGCAATTGTTGCAGCAAATTCATTCGCCGTACAACTGAGATGAAACACACCCAAATCATAATATGGAATTACAGTAAGAAATTGGACATCAACAAACCGCGTGTTATACTTGTGTTGTCTGCGAATTGAGACCCTTAACCGTTTTCAAACCCATTGATATGAATAATGAAGACAAATAAAATAACCGTCATATTGCGAAGAATGGCGCATTAGAATCACCCTGATTTTTGTATCTGGAGACACACCCTTCGCTCCCTTATTAAACATAAACATTAGAATCATAAGTGTAAACTTAGCAACTTGTCATTTCTGCGAAGACGGAAATCCATTTTTTAGCAGTATGGATGCTTACTTGCGAAGGAATGACATAAAGGATATGTCAAGTTTGCAAATATGATATTTGAATAAACTGCTACCATCTATTTGGAGAATCTCTGTATGGATATTCGAGAACTTGAGTCTAAAAAACTCAGTGAACTGCGTGATATTGCACGCGAGCTAGAAATTTCTGGTTTTAGTACCGTGAAAAAACAAGACTTAATCATCGGCATTATGCGTGCCGAAGCTAAAAAAGAAGGCCACGATTTTCGTGGTGGCGTGTTAGAGATCATCGAATCAGATAAACAGTCGATGGGTTTCTTGCGCTCCGCTAACTATCTGCCTGGTGCGGATGATATTTATGTGTCCAGTTCACAAATTCGACGTATGAATTTACGCACAGGCGACATGATTATGGGGCAAGTGCGCTTGCCCAAAGATAGCGAAAAATACTTCAGCCTGCTTCGTGTTGAGACAATCAATGGTGAAAGCCCAGATCGGATGAAAGAGAGAGGTGATTACAGCGGGCTGACACCTATTTTCCCTGACGAAAAATTAAAGTTGGAGACCCTGCCAAATATCATTTCCACCCGCATGATCGATTTGGTCGCTCCTATTGGGCGTGGGCAGCGTGGTCTGGTCGTTTCGCCGCCAAAGGCTGGTAAAACGACGGTTTTGAAGCATATTGCTAACGGTATTGCTGAAAATTACAGCGATGTGCATTTGATGGTGGTGTTGATTGGTGAGCGTCCAGAAGAAGTGACCGACATGCAACGCTCCATTCGTGGTGAGGTTGTTAGTTCGACATTTGATGAGCCTGCACGTCAACATTGCCGCGTGGCTGAGATGGCACTCGCACGGGCAAAACGTCTGGTTGAGATGGACAAAGATGTGGTTATTTTGCTCGATTCCATTACCCGATTGGCGCGGGCGTATAACCTTGTTGTTTCCCCAAGCGGCCGTACATTGTCTGGTGGTCTTGATCCGACAGCGTTGTATCCGCCCAAACGCTTTTTTGGCGCGGCGCGTAATTTAGAATTTGGCGGGAGCTTGACGATTATCGGTACTTGTTTGGTTGATACAGGTAGTCGGATGGATGATGTGATTTACGAAGAGTTCAAGGGGACGGGCAATATGGAACTTGTTCTGAGCCGTCGTTTGCAAGAGCGTCGCATCTTCCCCGCGTATGATATTGAAAAATCAAGCACACGGCGCGAAGATTTACTGCTTTCTGGTGATGAACTGTCTCGTGTGTACATTATGCGGCAGATGTTGGCACATTTGATGGATACGCCCGGCTACGATTTGGGCAGCGCGACCAATGCCGTCATGCAGCGGATGCGTGATACGCGCAACAATTACGAATTCCTTGAAACGCTTACACGAGATATGCGATAAGTTTTAACTTGCAACTTGCTACCTGCAACTTGCAACTTGTTAATAGATTTTTAGAAAGCGTGTCAGCATTGCTGACACGCTTTCTTTTTATGGTAATATGCCGCCGGTTTGATTATGGATGAAAAAGATGATGTTTCACGCCGCATTGGCGGCTACCTGATTTTAGTAGTAATGGTGATTGCTTTTGTTTTGCTTTGGCAGGCTAAACGAGGGGATGAAACGGCCGTTTCCACCATAGCCCTCCCCATCCCCACCATCATCACCGAAGAAAATGTTGAACTTGCCCCCATTGAGACGGGATTTAAGCAACCCGTCCCCATCCGCATAAGCGACGACACCCTGTCGCCCGATGCAAACCCACACACTTACCAAATCAAGCAGCCCGCGCATGATTTTGAAACCTATGTTATTCAATCTGGCGATACGCCGCGCATTATTGCCGCCAAATTTGACATTTCCCCCGCCACCTTGCTTGGTGGGAATCCACAAATGAGCGAGGAAGCCAACGCTTTGCAAGACGGAGCGACCATCACCATTTTGCCCGTTGACGGGGTGCTGCATGTGGTGCGGCCGGGCGAAAAATTAGAAGGTATTGCCGAGCAGTACGACATTCCCGTTGAAGATATTGTCGCTTACGCCTCTAATAATTTGGAATTCCCCTTTCGGCTTGAACCCGAAATGCAATTGATGATTCCCGGCGCAGAGGTTGGTTCCTTTAGCTGGTCGCCGCCGCGTGCTATCGCTTATGATGATGGTGAATGGGCAGTTGTCGGCACTGGATCGTATGTGTGGCCTGTCAATCGCCGCTGTTTGACGCAGGGGGCGTGGTATGGGCATATGGCAATTGATGTCAGCACCGCTATTGGCGACAGCTTGTACGCTTCCGACACGGGGACGATCACTTACGCTTCTTGGGCGGCCGGGACTTATTACGATTATGGGTATCTGATCGTCATCAATCATGGCAATGGGTACGAAACACTGTACGCCCATTTGGATTCGATTGGGGTGAGCGCGGGGCAGACGGTGGAAAAGGGGCAATGGATTGGGACGACGGGCAATACTGGACGCTCGACGGGGCCGCATTTGCATTTTGAGATTCGATTGCGCGATATACCGCTCAGCCCGTTGAATTATCTGGCGGGGCCAGTGACTGATTGTTCCTGATATGAGTAGGGTACGTTTTGTTTACGTTAGCTGGCGAATGAATTCGCGCCTACGGTTGCAAAGTCAGCCTTCGCTGACTAACACCCAGTCGGCGAAGGCCGACTTTGCAAATGTTGCAGCAGATTTATCTGCCGTGTTTCTCGTATGAATACAGACAAGCATCCGATTCAACGGTATGGCGGGCTGGCTGTACTGCTTCTTGTTGCGCTGATTGTGTTTATTGGCGGGCGTGTGGGGCGGGCTGATGATGAAGCGATTGATTTAGGGAGAGAAACGGCCGTTTTCCTCCAAAACACACCCATCCCCCAAGCCGACGAGGACGGCACAATTCCCATCATTCAAGATAACGCCCTTTCACCCGACCCCGTTCCCCACACGCTGGAAGGCGAAGTGCCCACGCATGAGTTCCAAACGTATATCGTTGAACGCGGTGACACGCCGGGCGGCATTGCGGCCGCATTTGGCATCCAAACCGAGACTTTGCTCGGTGGCAATGTCCATCTAAGCCAAGAATCCAGCCTGTTGCAGACCGATATGGAGTTGCGTATTTTGCCGATTGACGGCGTGTTGCATGATGTACAAGCGGGCGACACATTGGAAGGGATAAGCAGTTTATACGGCATTGCCGAAGATGAAATCATCGCTTATGCCGATAATAATTTGCAATTTCCTTACCGCCTTTACCCTGAGACACAGATTCTTGTGCCGGGCGCAGTGCGTGATGTGTTCGTCTGGACACCACCGACATTGGCTTCTGTTTCATCTAGTGGGAGCGGTGTGCAGCCGTTAGTTGTGGGGACGGGATCGTTCATCTTCCCTGTTAGTTCGCGCAATTTTACGCAATTCTTTTGGTATGGGCATCCAGGCATAGATGTGGGATTGTCGGTTGGCTCGGCCGTTTTTGCGGCCGATACTGGCACTGTCACTTATGCGGGATGGAATGTGTACGGGTACGGCAACTTAATTGTTGTCAATCATGGCAATGGGTATGAGACATTTTACGCCCATCTTAGCGGTTTTAATGTTGTGCCGGGTCAAATTGTGACCAAAGGGCAGGTGATTGGGGCGACGGGCAACACGGGGAATTCGTCTGGGCCGCATATTCATTTTGAAATTCGACTGAATGGGAATCGGGATGATCCGTGTTGGTATGTGGGGTGTTAATTGTGGTTGGGGGCGTTTATTCGATGGTTATTATGAGTCCACTGAAAAAAGTTCGACTTTTGCCCATCAAGGCGAAAATCCTGTCGAGATGAAAAATCGTTGCTCGTAATCATTCACGCATGTTAGCCATAGATAATGTGGATAACACATCTATTTCGTATTTTTCGGCATGGTTCATTTTATGCGAACTGATCTTTGCAGTTGGGGGGCGACCATAAGGGTCGCCCCTACGATTTCCCTCCTGTAGGGGCGACCTTTATGGTCGCCCAATACGACAACGCATTGTAAAGATGCTTTTTCTTGTTTTGAACCATGTTTATTTTGACATGGCTCATTTTCAGTGTCATCTCAATAAATTGTGGACAAGACCTGACAGGTTTCATCCAGACCTCTTGTTTTGCATAAGTGTCTTTGAAAAACCTGTCAGGTCTCCCCGAAATATCGAGAAGATATAAAAAGTACTATAATGCGCGACCGCGCATTATAGTATGTATAGTAATATATCTATATGCGCGATGGAACAATTTATTATATGTAGTAATGTGATTATATGCGCGAGTGTGCAATTGATGATATGTAGTAATATAGCTATATGCGCGGTCGCGCATGTTATTATATATAGTGAATAAATATAATGTGCGATAGAATAGCATTCTATTTTTTAGTGAACTACGCCTTAATGAGCGCATTTGCCCATCGCCCGCCTGCTAAAAGCAGGGTGTAACGTGGCGAGGAAGTATCTTCTCAATATTTCGGGGAGACCTGACAGGTTTTCCAAAGATACTCGTGTAAAATAAGAGGTCTGGATGAAACCTGTCAGGTCTTTACCCCAAGTTATTGAGATGTTACGCGAGGAACGTGATATGACAAGATATGATATTCCTAGAAGTGACTTGAGCCGTTTGGCGGTGCTGTCAGGAGTGATTGGCACGGAGAATGCGTTAGATGGGATAGAGTCAGGGCATTTGGGGGACGAATTGCTGGCGCAAGTGGTTGCCCATTATGCTTTGTTTAGTGCGGCGGATGTGGAATTGACGGCGGCGGCGAGTGACCGTAAAAACAAAACGGCCGTTGCTGCTGCCGCTGTCGCTCGGTTGCAGATGTTTGTGCGCCACATTTGGACAAATGTACATAATCGCTATTTGCGGCAGGGGCAAAACCAGGCCATTTTGACGTATTACCAATTGACGATAAACGGCCGTCGGCCCCAGCCGAGCAATCGTGAATTATGGATGGGGATGGCGTGGAGTGTGATTCATGGGGAGAGCGCGGCCATCGCCAATGGGTACGTTCCCATCGCTGAGCCGACGATTGCGGAGTTGGAGGTGGTGTTGACAGAGGCAGAAACGGCCGTTACCGCCACCTACACCGCCGATGCAGCACATGATGAAGCACAAGCGGCCGTCGCCGCCCTGCGCCCCCGTGCGATGGAACTCATCCGCGAAATCCGCGCTACCGTCATTTTTTCCACTCGCTTGATGGACGCACCAAGCCAACGGCGTATACTACGTCATTACGGTTCATCTTACCGTCAGCCTGCGAAAAAGAAGGAACAAGCAGCAATGAACAATTCGTAATGAACAATTAACCCCACTCGTTCCACGCAGAACGGGAGAATGCAATGAACTACACGGAGGAGTTGCCATGTTTAGCAAACGTTTTTTAGTTTTATTATCCACCATATTGCCCTTGCTGGTTGCCATCGCTTTATTGGATGGATTGCGCCCGTCGGCGGCAGTGGCCGCTCCCGTTGCCATCATCACTGTAGACACCTTGCTTGATGAAAGTGATGGCAGTTGTGTCGATGGCGATTGCTCGTTGCGCGATGCCATCGCCACTGCCAATTCAGGAGATGATATTGAATTCAATGTTGCTGGCATCATCACATTGGCGAGCGAACTGGATGTTGCCCAAAACGTCACCATCAACGGTGGCGGGGTGATTACGGTCAGCGGCAACAACGCCAGCCGCGTGTTCAAAGTCACCAGCAACTGGGTAATGTTTGATGGCTTGACCATCGCTGATGGGAACGACGAAAGCACAGATTGCTTTAACGATTCTTGCGCTGGCGCGATTATGATCATGACTTCTGGCGCCGACTCCTTGATCGTCAACAGCCGTATCGTTAATAATTCAGGCAAATATGGCGGGGCTGTTCACAATAGCTTTGGCAGTACGATGGTGATCAGCAATAGCACCTTTGTGGATAATGCGGGCGATTTTGGCGGCGGTTTGTTGAACAAGGGGACGTTGACCATCGACAGTTCGACGTTTATCAGCAACACAGCCACATGGGACGGCGGCGGCTTAATGAACAACGATGGGGCGACGATAACGATTAACAACAGCACCTTCTCGCATAATTCGGCCGATAGCGGCGGTGGCATATCAAATTATGATCATGATGTCTTCATTAACAACAGCACCATCACCCAAAACCATGCAGACACGGAAGGCGGCGGCGTGGGCAGCTATGGCGATGGGTTCACCCATACGACGATTGCCAACACGATTGTCTCCAGTAACACCGTCGGCGCAGGCACACCCGATGATGTGTCGCTGTTGGTGAACGCGACGGATAGCTTCATCAGCGGCGGGCATAATCTCATTGGCGCGGTTGGGGCGGGCATCTCCGCCTTCAGCGATGGGGTCAATGGCGACCAGATTGGTCTTGTCGATCCCAAACTCAGCCCGTTAGCGGACAATGGCGGTGCAACCTTAACCCACGCGCTGCTGCCAGGCAGCCCAGCAGTTGACATGGGCGATCCCAATTATCCTGTGCAAACTGGGGATTATGATCAACGGGGGGATGGGTTTGATAGGGTGGTAAACGGCCGTTTGGACATCGGCTCCTACGAACTGCCAACCCATACCGCCTACACCATTTTCTTACCATTAATTACCAAATAGGGCGGTTTGACGAATTTTTGTCAAGGCCATCACTCCCCCCTATAATCACTGAACCATCCGTACTATACATTTGAAGGAGACAACTCATGAGACTTGGCAAAGATTTGATTGGCAAACCCATTATCAGCATTACAGACGGCCGTTTATTAGGCAGTGTCAAAGATATTTACATCAACGACGAGCTGTATTGGCTCTCTGGCTTGTTTTTGAAGAACGAAGGCATGATACGTCGTAAAGCGCATATCATCCCCCGCGAAGCTGTTGTTGTGTACGGCTTGGACGCGATTTTGGTCAGGAATTCAGAATCCGTCACCACCGACAAAGAGCATGACGAGGCGGATCAATGGTTGCGACTAGAGAAGTTGCGTGGCCGTCCTGTGGACACACCTGGCGGCACAAAGGTCGGCAACATCGGCGATGTGATTTTGGATGAAGAAGGGCGCGTAACTGGATTTGCATTAGGCAAAATTCACGTCTCCGGCCCCATCGCGGCGGAAGGAACCATCCCCCGCCAAGCCCTGATAGACACAGGCGGCGATAATGACGACGCGATGACTGTTGATTTGACGAAAATAGAGCGAATCTATCAGGGTATAGAGCCAGATGAAATAGACGAAGCAGATGAAACAAAAGATGATGATGTTGATGATGAATTCATCGAAGTAGACAGTGACTAACAAGACCTGACAGGTTTTGCTGTGGTACTCGCGCAAAACGAAAGGCATTAGCGAAACCTGTCAGGTCTCCTCGAAAGCAGTTTTATGAATAAGGAGATTCCCCTATGTTAAACTTAGCCACATTGCTTGAAAATTCGACCCGCGAACGGCCGTTACATACGGCCGTCATTTTCAATGACACCAAACTTAACTACGCCCAAGTCAACGGTGCGGCCAACCAAATTGCGGCTGGCCTGACCGCAATTGGCATTAAAAAGGGGGATAAAGTCGCTCTTGGCTGCCCTAATTTGCCGTATTTCCCGATGGTTTACTATGGCATTTTGAAAGCGGGCGCAGTCGTCGTGCCGCTAAACGTGTTGCTCAAGCCGCGTGAAATTGCGTACCATTTGGCTGATTCTGATGCAAAAGCGTACTTCTGTTTTGAAGGCACGGCCGATTTGCCAATGGGGCAGATGGGTCATGCGGGCTTTGAGAATGCCCCCGACTGCGAAAATTTCTTCATGATTACGGGCAATCCCGCCGCCCCATCCCCCATCGAAGGGACGCAGACGCTGGGCATGTTGATGCACGGGAAATCCCCCGTGTATGAAACAGTGCAGACAAAAGCGGACGATACGGCCGTTATTCTTTACACCAGCGGCACGACTGGACAACCCAAAGGCGCGGAACTCAGTCACATGAACATGCTGATGAACGCCACCCTCAGCGACACCATGTACGAAAGCCATCCTGATGATGTTCACCTCATCACCCTGCCGCTGTTCCACTCCTTCGGGCAGACGGTGCAGATGAATGCAGGCTTCTATAATGGCGTGACCATCTCCCTGCTGCCCCGCTTCACCCCCGATGATGCACTTGCCATCATGGAGCGGGATAATGTCACCGTTTTCGCGGGCGTACCGACGATGTATTGGGCAATGCTCAACACCCCCAACGCCGATAAATTTGACCTTGAAAAAATCGCCAAGAATTTACGCCTCAGTGTCTCTGGCGGCGCGGCAATGCCCGTCGAGGTGATGTTGGCATTCGATAAAAAATTCAGCGTGTTCATTCTGGAAGGATACGGCCTGTCAGAAACCAGCCCCGTCGTCTGTTTCAGTCGATTGGGTATTGAACGCAAACCTGGCTCCATCGGCTTGCCTGTCTGGGGCATTGAAATGCGCGTGGTCGATGCTGATGATAACGATGTACCCGTCGGTGATACTGGCGAAATCGTCATTCGCGGCCATGCTGTGATGACGGGCTATTACAAACGCCCAGAAGCGAACGAAACGGCTTTCCTCAATGGTTGGTTCCACACGGGCGATATTGGCCGTAAAGATGAGGATGGGTATTACTACATCGTGGATCGGGTTAAAGATATGGTTATTCGCGGCGGTTTTAACGTCTATCCCCGTGAAATCGAAGAGGTGCTGATGATGCACCCAGCCGTTAGTTTGGCCGCTGTTGTTGGCATTCCCCATGATCAACATGGCGAAGAGATCAAGGCGTTCATCGTGTTAAAAGCGGATGCCGAAGCGACTGAGGTTGAGATTTTGGCGTGGTCAAAAGAGAATATGGCTGCTTACAAATACCCGCGCCTCATCGAATTCCGTGACACGCTGCCGATGAATGCGACGGGTAAAATTTTGAAGACTGAATTGCGGAAATAACACCCCCACCCTAACCCTCCCCCCTCAAAGGGGGAGGGGATTTGCCCCCTCTCCTTTTGGGAGAGGGCTGGGGTGAGGGTCAAAACAGAGTGCGCTATGGCTGATGTAAAAAAAGTATTGGTAGTCGATGATCATTTCGAGATGTTGGAATTCTTGCAGTCGATGCTGGAATTGTCTGAATATGATTACGAAGTGCTGGCGGTTCCTTCTGCCGAAGAAGGGATGCTGGAATTGGGGCGCACGACCTTTGATATATTGATTACCGATGTGCGTTTGCCGGGCATGAGTGGCTTTGATTTTGTGCGTAAGGCGCGAAAGCGGTCGCGGAATGTGGATTTGCCTGTGATTATGATCACAGCATATTCGTCTGATCAAGGGCGGCAAGAGGCGGAGGAGTTGGGTGTCTATCGCTACTTTACTAAGCCATTTGGCGATACGGATGAGGTGATAACGGCCGTTAATGAAATCCTCTACGGCCCGCCGCCAGCGACAGAGATAGAGGCAAGCGTTCCCATCGCCGCCGCCCATGTTGACATTATTTTGCCAGCCAGTGTGAGCAAACGATTGCACACGCTGACTACCGATACAGGGGCGGCATTGGTACTGCTGGCAGCCAAGCAAGGGCAGATGCTGGTTGAAACGGGTGCTGTCCGTGATGTGGACACAACGCAGTTAGCATCCATCATTTCCAGTAATCTGATCAACAGCAAGCAGTTGACCGACCAACTTGGCGGTGATGTGGTCACGACGATTCAGTATCATGCTGGTGAACATCTGGAGATGTACACGGCTAACATTGGTGCTGATTATTTCATGTCCATCGTCTTTGATGTACAGGTGCGGCGCGGTCGCTTTGGCACAATGTGGGTGTTTACCCAACGGGCGATCAAGGATTTATTGCCGATGCTGCCTGCCTTGCCTGCGGCTGGTGTGGAAAAAACGGCCGTTTCTCCACGAAAAACGGCCGTTCTCCCCAAGAAAA
>CAYSDT010000005.1:0-20018 GCA_964429835.1 uncultured Ardenticatenaceae bacterium
GTATTCCTGTTAGTGTCATTAGTTATTCGCCACCCTGTATCTTCTCAATACTTCGAGGAGACCTGACAGGTTTTTCAAAGATACTCGTGTAAAACAAGAGGTCTTGATGAAACCTGTCAGGTCTTTACCCCAAGTTATTGAGATGTTACGCCACCCTTTATACACGGCGAATAAATTCACAGCTACGGTTGCGAAGTCGGCCTTCGCCGACTGAGACCTAGACCGCGTAGGCGGTCTTTGCAACCCGTAGGCGCGGTTTTAACCGCCTGCGAACTTCTAGCTATTCCTTAATTTAACGTGGGCTCACTTAATTCTGTTCGCACACTATGAATCATACTACGGGTGATTGCTTTTAAGGTCTCGAATACGCCCTGCTGTCTAATTGCCACGCTAGAAAATGTTGGATACGACTCCGCACGCAACAGCTTGCTTAGCACCGCTGGCGACATTGCGTTTGGTAAATCTTGTTTATTTAGCTGTAACACCACAGGGAAATTTTCCGCCACAATGCCAAACGATGTGAGATGGGTATGCAGTTGTTTCCAGCTTTTCAAGTTGTAGCTCAACCGCTTTGGTGCAGAATCGGCGACAAAAACGACCCCATCTGCGCCGCGCAATACGACTTTGCGACTAGCTTCATAATATGCCTGACCCGGTACTGTGTATAAATGTATTTGTGGTGTTAATCCAGATATTTTTCCTAGCTCTAATTGTAAAAAATCAAAATAAAGGGTGCGATCTTGATGCGTATTCAAAGAGATTAGTTCACTGCGGTGTGTGGCAGGGACTGATTTGTGAATTTGTTCAAGGTTCGTTGTCTTCCCGCTTAATGCTGGGCCATAATAGACGATCTTCAAATTTAATTTTCGTAACTGCCAATTTATGTGCATGTATACTCCAATGCGTACTGATGACTTTATTGAGGATAGTCACCCCTTCGTCCATTGTCATTCCTGCGTAGGCGGGAATCCACCTCTCTCAGAAATATGGATACCTGCCTTCGCGGGTATGACAACTTTAGGGTTTTATTTAATCCGTGTCCATTAGGAAAGTTCCCATAGCTTATCTAATTCAGAATTGAATGCGTCTTCCACGGTATCATCAAAGAATTCACTGGCTTCTTCCTTAAAATTAACATCACCAATGATTGGCCGCAGGGAAACGGCCGTTTGCTTTGCATAGTACCAAACAGACCCCAGCCGACTGCTGTACGCCGTGCGATCAACGACCAGTACCAATAAAATTTGCTGACCGACATTGACCACATATAAATCTTCACGGTCGCCTTCGCGGTACGTCAGGCTGACGGCATCCGGATTATTATCTAAAGAACGGCCGACTTCGATGATCGTTGAAATGCCGCCGCCTAGCAGCGTAACAATTTCTTCAACAGGTAAATCAGTCGAGTCACCCAATTGCGCCATCACCCGCCCGCCCGCATCTGCCAACAGCAAGCAGCGTGCGCCGACATCTAATAGCAATTGTTCTAACTGCTGCAACGCTTCACGATACCGTTTGTCAGACATGATCACAATGCCGGGCAAGGTAAGTGCCATATCATCCAAAGCAGATTGGATAACTTCGCGGAAAGCACTGATCTCCAATGGTTTTGTTAGATATTCATACGCCTTCAAACGCCGTGCTTCGGCTTCCAGATTTCCTGTGCCGTATGCGGTGATCATGATTACTTTACTACTTGGCTGTATTACGCGGATTGCCTCAAGCAGTTCCAGCCCGTTCATATCTGCCATTTGATAATCGGTCACAATTACGTCAAATGGCGTATGTTCGATCAATTTCAATGCGTCTAAGCCATTGTCAATTGTGTGTATCTCGTATTCATCACCTAATTTTTTCAGGCTGCTTTTCAGCACAACTAAAATGGCTTCTTCATCATCAACAATTAGAATTCGTCGTTTATTCATAGACGTGTCTCCGTACTATTTTCATTGATACACTATAACAGAAATTATGCTGGTGGTTGGTTAGGAAAGGTTAGGGAAAGTTAGCGAGGGGATGCAAAGTAATTATGGTTTAGCCGCGCCACCGATACCCTTTATAGCGCACGGTGAGGATATGTTGGGGGTGTGACGCATCTGGTTCTAATTTTTGACGCAGTTTATGGATGTGGAATTTGATCATTTCGCGGGCTTCACGATCTTCTACGTCATATTCCATGCCTTCAAGAACCAGTTCGCGGGCAGAGATATAATCGGGGGCGTGTTTTACAAGGCTGGAAAGCAGGTTGAATTCTGTCGTGGTTAGCTCTAAGTCGTTATCATCAAAGGAGATGACTTGGTAATGTGTGTCGATCAGCAGTGCGCCATTGCGTATGAAGCGGGTTTCGGTTTTGGGAGCGGGCGGGGCTGTTTCTTGTTCAACTTCATTGAACAGTTGGCGCAGTTGCCCCATCTGAGCAAGAATTTTTTTGTTTTTGCGTGCTTGTGTCTGCTTGGCTAACCCATCACGCACACGTTCACGGATAACAACGGCCGTTTCTGGCTTAAATAAATAATCAAATGCGCCATGCCGTAAAGCGGCAATTGAACTGTCAAGGGAGCCGTGTGCGGTCAAGACGATCACCATAATTTCTTCGCTTTTTTCACGAATAACGTCAAAAACCTGCATCCCGTCAATGGGTTCCATGTACAGGTCAAGCAGTATGAGATCGTAATCGAACTGGGTTATTTTATTGATGGCATCTACACCATCAACGGCCGTTTCCAACACATACCCCTCATGTCGCAACGCCCGTTGCAAAATAAAACGCACATCTTCCTCATCATCAACAATTAAGACCCGCGCTGCTTGATTATTGCCCATAATTCATCTTCATTGGCGGCAGATCGATCCGCACGACAAGGTTGTTATCAACTAACAGCAGATCAAACTTGCCATCGTATGTTTGAATAATATCTTGGCTGAATGAGAGGCCGAAGTCAATTTGACGGGGTGTATCTTTGGGTGTGTCAGTAAGTAAACTTTTAAGCGATGGGATATTAACGGCCGTTATAAATTCAATTCGCATCCACTTTTCTGATTGACAAGAGCATATCTTCAACAAACCGCCGCCAGCTTCGCCCATTTCTGCACATAAATGCAGCATAATGCTCAAAAACACCAAATGCAACTGGTTTTTTATTGCCCAAACTGGCAATACATCTGTCGTAAAGTGCGTTCCCAATGTCACCTTTTGCCGTCCCATCTCCTTACGCGCATCTGTAATCGTATCCTGAAGTAGTTTGTTGATTAAAACTGCCTCTGGTTTATCTCCTTGCGGGCGGTAAATTTGCTGCATACGCTGCACCAAATCTGTCACCCGATTCACTTGTCGGATACTTAATTCCGCATAATGGCGTAACGCCTCTGGATCGTCTAATTCCTCCAACACCAAATCCATCGCCCCTTTAATTGCCTGCATGGGGTTATTGATTTCGTGGGCTAAACTGGCTGTTAAACGGCCGACTGTTGCCAGCCGTGCGGTCTGTATTGCATATCGGCTCAAGCGTTGCCGTTCATCCATGAGCGTTACCATGCGCGTGTGCAATTGTGCATTGCCGATGGCGATGGCAACCATATCACTCGCCATTGCCAGCAGTAATTTATCAGCCTCACTAAATTCCTCACCTACCTTATTGATTAAATTCAGCGCACCAATAATTTTCCGATGATGGATGATGGGAATGATGAGTAAATTTTGTACATCAAGCGGCAATCGTCGTCGCAAGGCGATGAAGTATGGATCATCTGGTGATAACTCATCAATAATGACAGCCTGTGCTGATTTCATCAACTCCATAAGCAGTATCGACTGTTCAGCTAACTGTATTTTCTGTATGGGGGTATCCAGCACCCCTAATGAATCGACCAATTTCATGCGCTGGTCGTCCTCATCAAGCATCCATAACAGCCCCATATCGACAGTGGACAGACGCATTGCCCAATCTAGGGCGCGGTGTAATGTGATGGGTAAATCAAGTGCCGATGCCAGTTGGCGGCTCATGTCATATAAAACTTCATGTTGCTTGGCTTGTTCGCGTAGATGCAGCACTAATTGGGCGTTGACAAGCGATGAAGACAGCAAGCCGCTAATTCCTTCTAATAACATGATGTCATGTTGTGAAAATTGCCGTTCATTTACATTATGCACCTGCATAACACCTAGCATTCCTGCATGAAATAGCGGCACGGTGAGAACTTGTGTTAATTCTCCTGTTGTTGCTTGGTCATAATCGGCGTGAAAAAGCTGATTTTCGCTGGGATTGCTTACATTAAGCAGCGTGTTGTGCTGTGCGACCCATCCAGCAAATCCTTCACCTACAGGAATACGGTTGGCGGGTTGGCGGGTAGAGCCGTTGCTCATCATTGACGATAATTCCAGCCACTGTTTGTCGGCTGATAATAGCCATATTGCGCTGCCAGCAACATTGAGCAGGCTGGAAACATGCTCCATTGTGGTTGTCACTATTGCATTGGGGTCAGATAGTTCGGACAACATTTTTGCAATCAGCACCATGAATGCCGTTTGGATGGCGTAAGCCTGCGCCTCTTCTTGCAGGTGTGCTATGGCTAACATATTGCCAAGAACTTGCCCAAACAGCGTCATTTCTTCACGTTTAAGCGGGGTGAGGTGGGGCAGGTAACTGCATCGGAACAGCAGAAGTCCTTCCGCTTTTTCGTGGGTGAATAATGGAACAATCAACAGGGCGGCGGTGTTCGGAAGCGGGTATGAAATTTGCGCGGCTGGCACAATGGATAATGGCGGGGATTGGGGCAGGGCGAGTGCGTCGAGCAGTTCGTCATCATCAATAATAACGGCCGTTTCCACCCCGTTTTCGTCTGTTACATAAGAGAGCATTGTGGGCAGTGATGACACATATGTCTGCTGGGCATCATCCCACAAGTACAACCCTGCTGATAATATGCCCTCTGTTGTCCATTCCATCTCTAAACATTCGGTCAATGCTTGCAAAAAAGAGACACCGCCTTGCCGAATTTCCAGTGCGGTCAGTAAAAAGTGCAATGGGGAGATGAGGGTGTCGAGATAGGGCAGCAGGCGGGTGTTGATTTCGTGGGGAATAAACGGCCGTAAAAGATAATCATCTGCACCAGCCGCTAAAGCGGCCGTTCGTAGGGCAGCATCGGGCAAAATGGCGATGACGGGTATGTCAATTTCTGCCATACCGTGCGCGGAGACGACCATCTGTTTGTCAACCACATCCCACAGAATGAGATCGACTTTATCTGCGGGTTCAACGGCAGTTGAATCGGCGGTTAACTGTTGGAATGCAGAAACGGCCGTTTCAAATCGTACAACCGTCACCGGCATTGGCAACATCTGCGCCAATAGTTCGGGCAAAGATACATCCTGAGAGATAAACCATACTATCGACACAAAAACCTCGCTTATTAGAGTTATTCCTTTTTAAAATTTGTACACAGATGAACACTGGTAAACACTGATTTTTTAATTTTATATAGGTCAAATCAGTGTTCGTCTGTGAAAATCAGTGTGCAAAAAATATGATTTAGTTATTCAGGAACAACGCTATTATTTACAATTTACTGTCATTCGACTCAATGGGTATGATATTACCATTAGCAGCATTTTTCAGCGAAACCATTATTTTAGCAGGCTGTCGAAAAAGTCTGGTTTCGGGTACTTTTGCGGACGGGTTTGGCAACGCTAAACCCGTCCTGTACGGGCATGGTGTTGCCATGCCCCTGCGTTGCAAACCTTTGCAAACCTTTGCTAACCCCAAACAGATATATCTCTTGCTATACTATTCGCATGGTAAATATCAATCGACCCTTAACAAAAAGAATTTAATCTGTGACTTATCGTAAAACCACACTTGAAAATGGCATTCGTGTCGTTACGGAAACGATGTCTTGTACGCGCTCTGTTGCGATTGGGGTATTGGTTGATGCGGGGCCTCGCCAAGACCCTGATGGGTTAGATGGATTATCCCACATGGTTGAACATCTGATGTTTCAAGGCACAAGTAATCGTGATTCTATGCAGATTGCAAACCTGATGGATATGGGCGGCGGTCATGTGGGTGCTTTTACAACCCGCGACTACACCTGTTACTTTGCAACTGTGCTGGATGATTATTACACCTACACGTTGGATTTGTTCGGCGATATTTTGCTTAACTCCATCTTTCCTGAAGATGATTTGAAACGGGAAAAAACGGCCGTTTTACGCGAAATTGATGCTGGTGATGATTCACCAGACGGCCGTGTACACGCCTTAGTCAAAGAGACAGCGTGGCCGAATCATCCGTTGGGCAAGCCGATGACGGGCAGACCAGACGGTGTGCAAGCGATGACCCGTGAAGATGTCATTTACTTTGTACATGAACAGTACACCCCCGACCGCTTGATTGTAGCTGCCGCTGGCAACGTCAACCATGATGACTTTGTGGCACAGGTACGGGATTCGTTATGGCGGATGTTGGGCGAGAGGGTTGAACGGAAACAAGAAAAGCCAGAATGGAAAACGGCCGTTTCTTTGAAAACCATGCCCGTCTCCCAAGCGTACTTTTCCATCGCTTTGCCCGCTTATGAGTACACACACGCTGATCGTTACAGTTTGCATGTCCTTAACAATTTACTTGGCGGCGGCATAAGTTCTCGGTTGTTTCGCCGTCTGCGCGAAGAGCGCGGGCTGGTTTACAACATCGGTTCCGAGTATCACGCCTACAAAGATGGCGGCATGATGGTCATCGAAGGCGCAACCACTCCCGATTATTTGATGACTGTATTAGACATGACGATGGTGGAGTTAAGAATTTTATTTAGCGGCCACGACCCTGTCGATCCCGAAGAGTTGTGGAAGTCGAAAATGCAGATTCGCGGGCAGCATTTGATTGCCAGCGAAGATGTCAACACTTGTATGAGTCGATTGGCAACACAAGAACTTTATTTTGGACATCACATCTCAGCCGCTGAGATTGTGTCGCAAATAGAGGGTGTTGATATGGTTGCTTTAGAGGCGACCAGTGAAATCATGTTAGCAAATTTATCAATGGCAACAGTAGCCGTCGTCGCTTCAGATGCACCGCATTTGTACAGCGAAGATAGTATTGCAGGCTTATTGAATGAGTCTATTGAAAAAGTTCAACTTTTGGGCTTTGATACCGTTCTTCAGTAGAGCCATTGAATGATTTTCGATAGAACCGGAGAGTAGAAATGGCACTTAAACCAGAAATTAAGAGAAATTGGAGTAATATTCAAAAGCGTTATGACCATCCAGTTAACGCCATTGGTGTAAAAATTAATCCCAAAGATAAAGCCACTTTGAAAGTGTGGAAAGAGGAAGGGATTGATCAATTTGTGAAGAAATAAGCGAATCTCTGGTTGGTATCTTCTCGATATTTCGGGGAGACCTGACAGGTTTTACGAAGATACTCGTGTAAAATAAGAGGTCTTGATGAAACCTGTCAGGTCTTTACCCCAAGTTATTGAGATGTTACTCTGGTTGTTATATCTGTGAAGACTGATACGCATTTATAGAAGTAGGTGGTTGTTGTTTGCGGAACCATTTGTCTTATCAAGTTTTGAAAAATCGCAGAAAAGATAGGAAGTATGACGCTCTTTTTTTAGATTTTATTTTATTGAGGAAAGGTTAAGAATTGTGTCTCAAACAATCAAGACAATACAATCGGCAGAACTTGAACGTGGTATTTCGGCTGCCAAAGCGGGTAATAAATCCTTGGCGCGACAGCGTTTGTTACGCGCTGTAGAAATTGAACCAGAAACAGAGGCGTGCTGGTTATGGCTGGCGATTGTTGCGGCATCAATGGAAGAGCAGATTGGCTATTTGCAACAGGCATTAGCCATCAATCCAACCAATCAACGCACCATTGCCGCGCTGAAACAGTTAGAAGGCAAAGTGGGGCATCAGGAGATTGAAGTAACGGAGCCAGCGGCTAAAGCAGATGTACCAACGGCCGTTTCTTCCCCATGCCCCATCTGCACAGCTTCCGTACTCGAAAAGGTGGATGTTTGCCCAAGTTGCGGGGCTGTCTTACGGCTGGATGATATAACGGCCGTTCTTGACCATCCCATTTCCCATCCCAAAAAGCTGAAAAAATCAATTTTGCGCTTGCGTAAAGATGCCGACGCGGGCGGTGACCGCGCCGAGATTTTGTACAATATGGGGCTGGCCTATTTGAATTTGCATGTGGTGAAAACGGCCGTTACCTGTCTTCGAGCCTCCTCCCGTCTGCGCCCAGATGATTTGATTTTGAAGGAGCAGCTTGCTGCACTTGTTGCGTATCAAAATAAAGAAGCCGTTCCGCCGCCACCGAAAAAAGAAGCCCCCATCCCCCCCCCCGTAGTTGCACAGGCCAAGACAAAACCATCCATGAAAACGGCCGTTGCACCAAAACCCACCAAACCACCCGCACCACCCGTAAAGAAAGCGTTGCCCTCACGCGGCACAATTATGATCGTCGATGACAGCAATACCATCCGCAAGCTCGTTAGCATGACGCTCAAGCGCGAACGATACAATATCATCGTTGCCGTAGATGGAATGGATGCGCTTTCCAAGCTGAACGAAGAGACCCCCGACCTTATTTTGCTCGACATTACCATGCCGCGCATGGATGGGTATCAGGTTTGCAAAGTGGTGAAAGGCAACACCGAAACCAAGCATATCCCCATCGTGATGCTGTCTGGTAAAGATGGGTTTTTCGACAAAGTGCGTGGCCGTGTGGCTGGCGCAACCGATTACATCACCAAACCATTTGACCCGCAAGAGTTGGTGCAAACGGTAAATCGGCAGATGAAGAGCCGCGCATAACATGGCAATTAAAGGCGACCTAAAAGATATGAGCCTGCCCGGTCTGATTCAGATGGTGTGCATGGAACAGCGCAAAGCTGCGCTAGTCGTGCGTCGCAATCGTGTGGATGAGGGCGTTCTCTTTTTTGATGAGGGCGAAATTGTTCATGCTCGCATGGGGCCGCTGGTTGGTGAAGATGCTGTATACCAACTGTTGCAATGGACAGAGGGTGCTTTTGAAATGGGTGATTTGTCCCGCGTGCCGCGCCGCACAATCCACACATCTTGGCGTTATTTGATGTTGGAAGGGATGCGTAAGATGGATGAGCAGGCGGCCAATAATGGGAATGGGGCGGCAACGGCTTCTTTGACGGCGGCTGATGAAGCGGCTGATGAAGTGTTGGAAACGGCCGTTATTTACCTCCTCTCTAAGCTGGAACATGGCCGCGCTGACATCAGCAGCCGACGAAATCGCAGACGGCCGCCTGTTGTGTTGCAAATAATGAGCAAGATGATTAACGAAACGGCCGTTTTTGCCAAAGAAAATTTGTACAGCAGGTCGATTAACCTGCAAAACAGCATCACCACCGCTAGTAATACTTTTCCCGCCATGCGATTGATACAGACCACAAATAATCATATCGAGGAGCGTATTCTCCTTAATTTATACAGCAACTGGTCGGCGGGAAAAAATGAACGCCGGCGTATGTTTGATGAACTCGTGATGGGATTGGTCGATGTTTTGCATACTTATTTTTCCCATACCATCGCCACCTTCCACACAACCACGCTCGCCGATGAATGGCGAGAGACAAGTGAACTGTTTTTAGAAGAGCTTGAAAACGAATTGAAAAAAGTGAAGTTTTAACGGTTTGGTAACGCCAAACCATCACAGTACGGGCATGGTGTTGCCATGCCCAATCATAAAGGAGTAGAAACTCATGGCAAACGAAAAAATTCTTGTTGTAGACGACAGTCCCACCGACCTGCGGTTAACAACCGATGCCCTGAAAGGCAAGGGATACCGCGTCATCACCGCTGTGGACGGCGAAGAAGCACTCACCAAAGCGGCCGCAGAAATACCCGATCTCATGGTGCTGGACATCATTTTGCCCAAAAAGAATGGTTTTCAGGTCTGCCGGCAGCTTAAAACATCGCCAGACACAAAGGGCATCAAGATCATCCTGCTTAGCAGCAAAAGCCAAGACAGCGACCGCTTCTGGGGTCTCAAACAAGGCGCAGATGATTACATGACCAAGCCATTTGATGATGACGAACTGTTGAATAACATAACCAGTTTGCTGTAAAAAATGGCGAGTTTGCAGTTAAATACCTGAGCAAAAATTATCAGGTATTTTGAATGCAGGGCATGGCAACGCCATGCCCCTACTGTAGGGGTTTGGCGTTGCCAAACCCATCCGCGAGAATACCCAAAAATCTCATGCGTATATTAGGCGTACTCAATCATAAAGGCGGCACAGGCAAAACGACGACCGTTGTCAATCTGGCAAGCGGATTGGCGATGCGTGGTGCGCGGGTGTTGATTATTGATCTGGATGCACAGGGCAGCGTGGCGACCAGTTTGGGTATTTCTTATACGAGTGGGCTGCCTCAGTTAATGCTGGGCGCGGCCAGATTAGAAAATTGCATTTACCCCGCCCGCGACAATCTGGACATTATCCCCAGCGATAGAAAGTTGATGGAAGTGGAAGGTATGTTGTGGCAGATGAATGACCGCACGGCCGCGCGCCAATTCTTGTCACAAACGATGGAGCCGCTTAGCGGTTACGATTATGTGGTCATAGATTACTCCCCTTCTGCAAGTTTGCTGGGGCAAAGCGGCCTGCTGTTCAGCGATGAGTTGCTCGTGCCTGTGTCGATGGATTACATGGCATTGATGGGTACGCGGCAGGTAATTGAGACGTTGAAGGAGATTGGGCGTATTCCCGATCACCATCTGCGTTTGTCGCTGATTGTGCCAACATTTTATTACGGCCGTTTACGCAAAGATCGTGAGGTGCTAACCGCCCTCCACCGCTACTTCAATGGAAAGGTCGCCGACCCGATTCGGTCTAATGTTAAAGTTGCCGAAGCACCAGGACACCATCAAACCATTTATGAATACGCTCCGCGCAGTATCGGTGCAAAAGATTACGCACAATTAGTCGAAAGGATAGCCGACGATGGAACCAAATCAAGATAACGATAAAAACAATGCGCTGGGACACGACCCCTTTGCCGATTTTGACGACATGTCTTGGGCAGAGGATGCGTCCGCAGTTGAAGAGCCGCCAATTGAAACAGAAGCGGATGAATCCGTAGTGGATGAACCAGCCGCCGATGTAGTAGATGCTGACGACCTTCCCTATGCGCCAGAAAACCTGCCAACGGCCGTTTTCCCCGACATTCCCTTACCAGAGGTGGATGATGTGGACGAAGACGACCCCTTCGCCCTGCTTGACGCAGAAATAATGGCGATGGATATGGCGGATGATGATGAAGACGACGATCCCCTCACTCTGCTTGATGCAGAAATGATGGCTGACGTGGAAACGGCCGTTGATGCGGTCGCTGATGAAGCCGAAATGTCGTCAATTTTCCCCGATGAAGAGGCAGACGACCTTTTCGCCCTGCTTGACGCTGAAATGTTGGGGATGGCTGAGGATGATATTGACGATCTGCCGCTCGCAAGCGACCCTTCAACAGAAAACATTCACGTTTACCCTGAGAGTGAAGAGGATGACGTTGATGAGATGCCAGACGTAGATGCGCTGCTGGCCGCGATTGATTCTCAAATAGAGGACATTCACGATGCCATTCATCCCAAAGAGGGTGACATGGAAGATGAAGTTGTCGCTGACAGCGCATCTGGCGATAGTTATGTTAATGATCTGATTGCCAGCCTTGATGATGAGATAGATGCGCTGCTTGAAGATACTGATGACGAGCCGATAGCGGACACTTATCTGGATGATCTGATTGCGGGCATAGATGGCGAAATTGATGCGCTGCATGAAGTTGGCTTGTTGGCTGATGATGTGGGTGGGGAAGAAACGGCCGTTTCCACCACCGACGAACAGCACATCATTTTCAGCCTTGCAGGCGTAGAATACACCGTTCCCATCAATAACGTAACCGAAATCGGCCGTCCGCTAGACATCACCGCTGTGCCAAATACACCAATTTGGACACGCGGCGTTGCCAACTTGCGCGGCGACATCATCTCCATCATTGATCTGCGACTGTTTTTGGGAATGCCAGAAAACGAATATAGTGAAGACGGCCGTTTACTCGTCACCCAAAGCCAAGTTGAAGACATCATCATCGGTATGTTGGTTGATCGTGTCAGCGGCATTGGCAATTTACAACCGCACAAAATAACCGTCCCCACCGCCCCCATCGAAGATCAGGTTGCCCCCTATTTGCGCGGCGTTTACGAATACGATGGACGGCTTCTAGTCGTCCTTAATTTGGATAAACTGCTGCTTTCATCTGAAATGCAGCGCTTTGAATCCATATAACCCAAGGAATCAAGATTTATTTAATCCCTAAACTTTGGATTGTCATTCCCGCGAAGGCGGGAATCCACCTCTCTGGGAAATATGGATACCCGCCTTCGCGGGTATGACAACTTTAGGATTTTATGTAATCTGCGTTCCTTACCACTCTTAGGAGATAAACAAAATGTCAACCCCAACAGAAGTTTCTGATGGCAAAAAAATACCAAACCCTTTCCGCTGGGTACGTTCCAAAGTGGCAACTGCCATTTTGGTCACTGTATTGTTCAGCCTGGCTATTACCATTGGTGTGCTAACATGGATTAGTGTGCGTGCCCAAACCAACATGCTTTTGCAGCAAGAAGAGGATAAGGCACTCAATCTTCATAATCAATTTGAATCTCAAATTGAAGCGCGTGAAACATTGGCTTTAGCTCTAAGCACCTATGTAGCCAATGACCCAGAAATTCAGGGTCTATTCAGTCGTGAAGAGCGAGATGACCTCATCTCTCGGACTCTTCCTGGTTATTTAGCTCTCGATGCCGCAATTGGCGTACCTCAATACCAATTTCACCTGCCGCCAGCCACTTCATTCTTGCGCCTTCACCAACTGGACAAATCGGGAGACGACCTCTCTGCTTTCCGCTTCACGGTGTTGGATGCCAACCGCGACCAGATAGCCGTTGCCGGCCCTGAAATTGGTAAAGGTGGTATGGGTATACGCGGCGTTGTCCCTGTCTCTTATGAAGGCAACCATGTGGGTACAGTGGAGTTCGGCACAAACATTGGGGATGAATTCTTATTAGAATTATCCGAAAAATCTAACATTCAAAGTGCTATGTTTTTTGACACGACGGCCGCTAAAGTAACTACATTTGAGCAAGAGCAAGAAGGTATGGGAGAAAATGAATTCATTCTCTTTGCCAGCAGCGGGCTAGAAGTTCCCGTAGATGAAGCCAGCTACCGGCAAGTTGTTGCAAGTGGAGAACCCCGAATTGTTCGCCTCACTTATGAAGAAACGCCCTACGCCGTATACATCGTACCCTTTGCCGACTACAGCGGCGACATTATTGGCGTTAGTACCATTTACCTTGACCGCAGTCAGGTACTTGCGGACATATCCCGCAGCCAGTGGACATCTATTGGCATTGGTTTTCTGCTGATGCTGATTAGCGGGACGATTGTTTGGTTCCAGGTTAATCAACTGGTAGGTCGTCCAGTGGCAGAAATTACCAATGTTTACCAGAGCGTTGGTATGGGAGACTACAGTGCGCGTTCCCACTTGGATACGCCGGATGAATTAGGGGTTATGTCTAACTCGCTTAACAGTATGCTAGACAACACATTGAGCCTTATTCAAAGCAGCGAAGAGCGAGAACAAATGCAAAGCGCAATTATGAAGCTGTTGGAGGAAATTGCAGGTGTGGCAGATCGTGACCTGACTGTGGAAGCCGAAGTAACGGCCGATATGACTGGTGCAATCGCTGACTCCTTCAATATGATGATCGTCCAGTTGCGTGAGGTTATTGGTGATGTGCAAGACACCACTTTACAGGTAAGTGCTTCCGCTAACGAAGTGCAAGCGACAACGGAACATCTCGCCATCGGTTCTGAGGAACAGGCATCACAAATTGTTGATACTTCCGCTGCACTTGATGAGATGGCAGTCTCCATCCAGCAAGTGTCTGAGAATGCCGCTTTATCAGCGACGGTTAGTGAACAATCCACCGCCAATGCGCGGCAAGGTTCGCAATCGGTGCAGAACACGATTGACGGCATGGGTCGTATTCGTGAACAGGTGCAAGAGACTTCCAAACGTATCAAGCGACTGGGCGAAAGCTCCCAAGAGATTGGGGAGATCGTGCAGTTGATTGGTGACATTGCCGACCGTACCAGTATTCTCGCTTTGAACGCATCCATTCAGGCTGCTATGGCTGGTGACGCTGGTCGAGGCTTCGCGGTTGTTGCTGAGGAAGTTGAACGCTTGGCAGAACGCTCTACTGAGGCGACGAAGCAGATTGATAATTTGATTCGTACCATCCAGAATGAGACTTACGAGGCTGTGGCCGCTATGGAAACGATGACCAACGAAGTGGTCGCGGGTTCGGACTTGGCACAAGAGGCTGGTACGGCTCTTCAAGAAATCGAAACCGTTTCGGTTCGCTTGAGTGATTTGATTCAGCAAATTTCGCTGGCATCAAAGCAGCAAGCGCGGGGTTCTGAAACCATCGCCCGTTCGATGAATGATATTGCTGAGGTTACACAGCAAACTGCTGCTGGTACAAAACAAGCGGCCGTTTCTATTAGTAACTTATCAATCTTGGCTGATGACTTACGCAGCTCTGTCAGTACCTTCAAATTGCCCAGTGGTAATAACGGCAATGATGAAGGGTATCCGATGAGCTAGTACACGCTGGTGGAAGTTCTTCGGGGTTGGGTTTGGCAACGCCAAACCCCTACCGTAGGGGCATGGCGTTGCCATGCCCTGCACTTAAAACACCGAAGAACTTAGGCCAAACTGTACTAGTGCAGATTGGAGTTTTACCCTCACCCCAGCCCTCTCCCGAAGGGAGAGGGGGTAAGTTCCCTCCCCCCGAAGGGGGAGGGTTAGGGTGGGTGGGATAACCCCAACGCTAAGAACCTGATGATCCGTCCTGAAATGTCGCTATCGGAGTATGAAATATGGCGCGAGTTGGTCAGCCAACGCTGTGGTCTGTATTTTACGCCCAGCCGCCGTCATTTTTTACAAGCGCGATTGTGGGAACGGATGCAAATCCATCAGTTCAAGCGGTACAACGAGTATTACCATTATGTGCTTTACAATCCGCACGGTTCGCGGGAGTGGGCGCAGTTATTGGATTTGTTACTTAACAACGAGAGCAGCTTTTTTCGTCATACGCCATCGTTTGCGGCGTTGACCGACCATGTGCTGCCCGCCGTTATGCAAGAGAAGCGGCAACAGCGATTGAATATGTTGTCGATGTGGAGCGCGGGTTGTGCCAATGGGCAGGAAGCGTATTCGCTGGCGATGGCTTTTCACGAAGCGGTTAGGCCAGATGAGGCGCGATTGTGGCAGGCAAAGGTGTGGGGTTCGGATATTAGTCAGAAAAGTTTGCGTAAGGCTAAAAACGGCCGTTATAAACCATATGATGTCCGTACCATGCCCGAAGGCTTTCGGCGCAAATACATGACGGTGACGGAAAACGGCCGTAATACCTTTTATGATGTCGTTCCCGCCGTGAAGCGACTGGTGCAGTTTGTCGAACTCAACTTCACCAAGCCCGAAGAGTATTGGATTACGGGGCAAGACATTATTTTTTGCCAAAATGTGTTGATCTATTTTCAACGGGCAGAGCGGTTGGAGATTGTCGAGAGATTGTGCAAGCGGCTTGCGCCGGGGGGCTATCTTTTTCTAGCCCCAGCCGAAGTAGTCGGCTTAAAAATTCCTGGCATTAAGCCAGTCAAATTTGAAGAATCGCTCGTTTATCAGCGCGTTGGCTAATTAATTATCAATTGTTAATTGTCGATGGGTGTGTTTCAAATGAGTTGGTTACACGGCGGTTAAAACCGCAGCAACGATTGCAAAGTCGGCCTACGCCGACTGAGGTCTAGTCGGCGTAGGCCGACTTCGCAACCGTAGGTGCGAATTTATTCGCTGAAATGAAACCCATTATCAATAAACGGAGTGCATGATGGCACGAAAAGTAGACAAAGAAATTCTTATTGGCTTTATCGAAGAGGCCAAAAGCTATTTACCCGCTATCGCCGAGGGGATTGATGCGTTTAAGGCGGATGCGGCCGAGATGGGCGGGTTGGAAGTGGCGCATCGGCATGTGCATACGATTAAGGGTGCGTCTTCGATGGTTGGCTTGACAGGATTAAGTCATATTGCCTATCAGCTTGAAGAATCATTGGAAGAGATTGGGGCGGGCAACATTGAATTGGATGAAACGGCCGTTTCTTTCTTAACCCAATCGATCAACAGCATTGATCTGTATCTGGATGGCGTGTTGTCTGGCAATTTGGACGAAAAAGGGATGGTAACGGCCGTTACCCTTTCTTATCGCCGTTTGCGCGGGCTGTCCGTTGACGAAGATATAACGGCCGTTGCCGATATTCTCATCAAACTGGAAGACGAACCAGTAACGGCCGTTACTCCCTCCCATCCCGCAAGCGCGTCCACAGAAACAGTGTTGCCAGAACCAGAAATTGAAGACATTTCCCCTGAATTATTGGAAGCGTTCAGCATCGAGGCCGAAGATCATATGCACAACATCGGCACGCAGTTGGCGGCATTGGGCAAAGACCCGACGCAGCTTCATTTATTAGAGGAGATTCGCCGCGCCGTCCACACCATTAAAGGCGGGGCGGGGACGGTCGGCATTAACGCCATCGCCCGCATGGCACACCGCATGGAAGATGTGCTTGACCTGCTGTACGATGGCGAAATGAAAATTTCCCCTGAAATTATGGTCGTGCTGTTTACCACATCTGACACCCTCGAAGATTTATTGCATGGTGTTGACGATGAGGATGAGTTACGCACCCGCATGAGCGAGTTGTACAGGCAGTACGACGAATGGATGGGAACGCAGGCAACCCCATCACCCATCCCATTAGAACCATTGGGCGAAGAGCCGACGATTGATTTAGCAAAAGTCGCTTCCACATTGGCTGAGGCGGATGCCAAAGCAAAAACAGAGGCGATAACTGCCCAGCCTGTGCAGGCGGGCGAAGTTGTGCGCGTGCCGTTGGAACGTCTCGATGAACTGGTGCGCTCCGTCAGTGAATTGGTCATCACCCGCACGACTTTTGAACAGCATATGGGCGGGTTGGTGCGATTGGTAGATGAGTTGTGGCACAGTTTTGAACGATTGCGGCAAGTTTCCCACAAGCTAGAAACGGATTACGAGGTGACGGCTCTCGGTGGCAACTTGCTTGCGCCAAGCGGGGGTGATGGTCAAAACGGCCGTTCTGATGACTTTGACGACCTGCAAATGGATCGCTACACCGAATTCCATCTTCTTTCCCGCGAACTAACCGAAACCACCAGCGATTTACGCACAATCGGCAACGAATTACGCCATCTCATCGGCGACTTTGACGGCGTACTTAACCGTCAAGGCCGTCTTTCCAGCGAAATTCAAGACAAATTGATGCGTACCCGTATGGTTCCGCTGGCAACCATCGCCACCAGATTGCACCGCGCTGTCCGCGTCGTTTCGCAAAAGCAAGGCAAGCTGGTCGATTTGGTTATGGTTGGCGAGCAGATCGAGCTAGACAAAAAAGTGCTGGAAGAGATGGCCGATCCGCTGTTGCACGTCTTACGCAACGCCGTCGATCACGGCATTGAACCATCTGCTTTACGCATGGTGATGGGCAAGCCCGAACGCGGTCAAATCACGCTCAAAGCGTACTATCAAGGCAACCAAGTCGTCTTGGAAATTCAAGATGACGGCGCGGGATTAGAACCGCAACTGTTACGCGCCAAAGCGATCAGCAGCGGCTACGTTTCCGAAGCAGAAGCCCCGCAACTGAGCGATGACGAATTGTATTCGCTCATCTTCACCGCTGGTTTCAGCACCGCCGAGCAGATTACCGATGTTTCGGGGCGCGGTGTCGGGCTGGATGTGTTACGCAATAGCGTGAACAAGCTCAAGGGGTCGCTAAATGTGACTTCCACTTCTGGACAGGGGACGACGTTCACCATCCGCCTGCCGATGACGCTGGCTGTGACCCGCGCTCTGCTCATCAAGACGAATCAAGAGATGTTTGCTATTCCATTAGCGGCCGTTTCTCAGATTTTGCGCGTTGATCGTAATGAGTTTGAGAAAATCGGCGACGATGATGTTTTGCGTGTAGCGGGTAAGGTGTATCCACTGTTAGACCTGTCAGAAACGCTTGGTTTACCGCAAGTGACCGACGAGAAATTAAGCCGACCACCCATCCTCATTTTGGAAGCGGGCGCACAACAAGTCGCCCTCATCGTTGATGAGATTGTGGAAGGGCGCGAAATTGTGGTGAAGACATTGGGCAGTCATCTGCGCCACGTTCACGCCGTAACAGGCGCGACATTGATGGGTGATGGCAGCATCGTTTTGATTTTGAACCCGACCGAATTGGTCAAAGAGCCGACACAAACCGAACGTCGTCAATGGACACCAGCGGCTGGAACGGTTGCCGCACGCAAAGCTCTCTCCGTTCTCATCGTTGATGATTCTGTGAGTGTGCGGCGCGTGCTTACGAATTTGATTAAAAATACGGGATGGCAACCCGTGACAGCCAAAGATGGTCTGGAAGCGTTGGCTTACATCCAAAATACACCAACATTGCCCGATGTAATTCTGCTGGACATCGAAATGCCGCGCATGGATGGGTACGAACTGGCGGCAACATTGCAAGGGCATGAACTGTACCGCGAGATTCCCATCGTTATGCTCACATCGCGGGCGGGCGACAAACATCGCCAAAAAGCGATGGATATTGGTGTAGCTGATTATCTGGTGAAGCCGTATCAAGATGAAACGCTGATCAATGTCGTGCGGAAACTGGGACAGCGGGAGAGTGATAAGTAGCAAGTGGCAAGTAGCAAGTAGGTAAGTTTGTGAACGACTTGCTACTTGCAACTTCCTACTTGCAACTTGCAAAAACATCATGACTATCCGTGTTCTCGTCGTTGACGATTCCCCATTTGTTTGTCGTTTGCTGACATCCCATCTGCAATCCTCGTCTGATTTTGAGGTGGTGGGGACGGCGTTAAACGGCCGTCGCGGGGTTGAACTGGCGATTGAATTACAGCCCGATGTGATCACGCTTGATCTAGAAATGCCTGAAATGGATGGGCTGGAAGCGTTAGAGCAGATCATGTATGAGCAGCCGACACCTGTCGTCATGATCAGCGGCGTGAGTCGCAAAGCGGCGCACATTACGTTGCAGGCGTTGGAAGCGGGGGCGGTGGATTTCATTTTGAAGTACACGCCGGGCGTGGACACCGAACCTGAAGCGTTGCGCCAAGAAATAATCTCCAAAGTGCGGGCGGCGGCGGGAATCAAGGTCGTGCGATCAATACGGCCGTCTAAGGGAAGGCGGCGCACATTAAGCGACCGAATACCAGAGCGGAAAACGGCCGTTTCGCGCAAACCCATCATTCCCGAAAAGATCGTTTCGTATTTACGGAATGGTGTCATTGTGATTGGGGCATCAACGGGCGGCCCCGTCGCCGTGCGGGAACTGCTGGCACAACTGCCCGCTGATTTCCCGGCAGCCATCATCGTTGTACAGCATATTCCAGCATCATTTACCCCCGTGCTGGCCGCACAATTAAATCGTCGCGTTGCCATCAGCGTAAAAGAGGCGGAAGCGGGCGACAAACTCAAAGCGGGACAGGTCATCATCGCCCCCGGTGATTTCCATCTTCTTGTCGGCCCTGATTCGCGGGTGTCGTTGAATCAAGGGCCAAAAATCAAAGGGCATCGTCCATCGGTTGATGTCACGATGCAGTCGGTGGCGCAAGTGTACGGCTCACGCACAAAAGGGGTCATTTTGACAGGGATGGGAGACGATGGTTCGTTGGGAGTCATCGCTATTCATGCGAAGGGCGGGCAGACATTTGCCCAAGATGGCGAAAGTTGTGTGGTAAATGGGATGCCGCAGCGGGCAATTGAAAAGGGTGTGATAGATTTTGTCGCGCCGCCGCAAGATATTGCGGAGATGTTGGTACGGGCTTA
>CAYSDT010000006.1:0-2849 GCA_964429835.1 uncultured Ardenticatenaceae bacterium
TTGGTGAGCCAGACGGGGGCGTTGAAGGCGACGGATTCTGCGCCGCTGCCGCTTGTCTATGTTGGCGAAGTGGGTGTTGAGCAGAATTCAACGCTGGTGTGGGCGACGGTGAAGCGGTTGGTGCGTGGGCTTGTGGCGGACAGTGGGGTAACGGCCGTTTCCATTATAGGGTTGCTATGTGTCAGTCAATACTCATCCATCGTGCCTGTGGATGCGGATGGGAATCCGCTGATGAATATGGTGATGCACATGGATTATCGCGGTGCGCCCAAAGCGTTGAAGCGCGACTATGGGGTGAAGCCCGATAATTTGTGGAAGCAGTACCAATGGTTGCGAATTAACGGCATCCCGCCGCTGGCTACGGGGATGGATTCGGTGTCGCATATGCGCTTTATTAAGGCGGCGCACCCTGATGTTTATGAAAAAACGGCCGTTTTTCTCGAAGCGATGGATTTTTTGACCATGAAATTGACGGGACGCGCCACCGCCAATCAATGCACCGCCCTGATGATGCTCGGCGTGGACAACCGCAACAAGGAAGCGACTGCCTTTGATCCCAAATTGATCGCTTACTCTGGCATTGATAAGGAAAAATGGCCGGAACTCGTTCCCATCGGCTCCGTCGTTGGCACGATTTTGCCCGATGTAGCCGCCGAATTGGGGCTATCGTCCAACACAAAAGTGATTGCGGGTTTGAATGACACACAGACGGGCGGGATGGCGACTTCGGCGTTCAAGGGGTCGCACGCGGCCGTCAGCATTGGCACAACGGGAGTGATTATTACCCATGTCAATTTCAAACGTACCGACTTACGCACTCAAATCACCACGATGCCATCGCCCGTGCCAGAGACGAATTTTGTGATGGCTGAAAATGGGTTGGCAGGTAAAGTGGTCGAATTTTTCCTCGAAAACCTAATTTATGCGAACGATCATTATGCCAATCACGCCGTAGAGGAGCGATTTGCTGCGTTGGATGCAGGCTTGGCGGCTGTGCCGCCGGGCAGTAATGGGTTAATTTTCCTCCCATGGCTGGCGGGGTCAACCGCGCCGATTGATGATACGGGAATGCGCGGCGGGGTGTTGAACATGACGTTGGCGACGACGCGGGCGGATATGGCGCGGGCGGCGGTGGAGGGGGTGACGTTTAATTTGCAATGGTTAAGAACGGCCGTTGAGAAATTCAGTAAACGCTCCCTGTCCCATATTGTTTTTTATAGTGGCGGCGCACTGTCGCACGAATGGGGGCAGATTATGGCCGATGTATTTGGCATCCCCATCCATCAGGTTGCCGATCCTGATTATGCCGTCGTGCGTGGCGCGGCGTTTTTGGCGTTTCAACGATTGGGGTTGCTGGAGTATGATGATTTTGCAGAATTACTGCCGATTCGTGCGGTTCTTGAGCCGCAACGGGAACATGCGGCGGTGTATGCGGAGCGGTATGGGCAATTTTTGGAGGCGTTTAAGGTAACACGGCCGTTTTTCAAGCGGCTGTAAAGCGTGTCATCGGTTTCAACCGATGACTGATATATGAAGCCCGCTAAAAGCGGGCTGTGGACAACGCGCTTTCAGCGCGTTTTGTGTGTCAGACACCGATTTTTAATCGGTAGATTTTAGAGTCTGATCAGTTTTGTAAGGAACAACACTGATTAGATAGAGGGAACAGTGTTAAATACACCAGATCGTTAAGAATGGACTAATTTGCAACTGTCGCAACCGTTACCGTTGCCAAATCGAACTGGGATGAGTCCCGTTTCGACACAAGGAATTTATGGATACGACTCGTATACAACCAGAACATCAACCCTCTTTTTTGCATCGTCACGGCGCAAAACTGGTCGCTTTATTTTTATGGTTAGCGATAGTAGGCAGTTATTATTTTTACGCCCGCCAAAATAATTTAACCATCGAAGACAGCCTGACTAATCTGGCTGAGTTGATGACCAGCAGTTTGTACGGCCCGCTTCTTTACGTTTTACTGTACGCTTTACGGCCGTTACTCTTTTTCCCCTCCACCATTTTAACCGTGATGGGCGGCTTTTTATTTGGCCCCATCGGGATCATTTACACCATCATCGGCAGCAATGCGTCGGCGATGGTGGCCTACACTGTGGGGCGTTATTTTGGCAAAGGTGTGTTAAGCGGCGACGAGGAGGGCGGCACGATTCAAAAATATGTTGAACGGATGCGAAAAGACAGTTTCGAGACGATCTTGATTATGCGGCTCATCTTTTTGCCTTATGATGTGGTCAGCTATTTGGCTGGCTTTTTGCGAATCAATTGGAAATCATTTTTGGCAGGTACGATTATCGGAACAATTCCAGGAACAATTTCGGTTGTGTTATTTGGCGCATCATTCGGCACATTAGATGATCTATTGGCTGGCAGTATTGAATTAAACCCAATTACGATGATAGTTTCTGTTTTGCTTGTCGGTATCAGCATTGGTATTTCCCAATTTATCAAACGACGTGAAGGCAGCGAGTAGCGAGTGGCGAGTGAAAAACTCCCCCCCTCTCCCCTGCTCCGCTGCTCCACTTGGAGTTAAACATGACAACTGAAATAAAAATCCCCCCTTACGATAAACATAATGCGATATTGGTCAGCAATGCACATCCTGCTGATTGGCAGAATCCTGAGCCAAACGGCCGTTATAATTTATTAGTCATTGGCGGCGGATCGGCTGGATTAGTCGCCGCTGTTGGCGCGGCTGGGCTGGGCGCAAAGGTCGCCCTCGTCGAAAAACATCTGCTCGGTGGCGATTGCCTGAATGCGGGCTGTGTGCCATCCAAAACCCTGCTCCGCTCCGCCAAAGCGATTGGCGACATCAAAAAAGCGGCCGATTTGGG
>CAYSDT010000006.1:2949-12311 GCA_964429835.1 uncultured Ardenticatenaceae bacterium
TTTGGCAGCGAAGTGACCGTTTTTGACCTTGCCAAAACGATGGCCGCCTTGCGCGACCCCGACGAAATCGCCATCATACGCGGCGCGTTGGAAGCGGACGGCATCACGTTTTATTTGGGCAGCAGCACGCAAAAAATCGAGCGCGTGGGCGATGATAAAGTCATCACATTTGAATATGAAGGCGAAACGATGACGCTGGTGGCAGATGAAATTCTGCTGGCGGCGGGGCGACGGCCGAATATCGAAGGGTTGAACTTTGAAGCGGCGGGCGTGGCGTACAACAAGCGCGGCGTGGAAGTCAACGACAAAATGCAAACCACAAATTCGCGCATTTACGGCGCGGGCGATGTTGCTATTCCGATGCAATTCACCCACACCGCCGACGCGACGGCGCGGATTGTGTTGAATAATGCGCTCTTCATGGGGCGGCAAAAGTACAGCGACCTCATCATCCCCTGGACGGTGTATACTGACCCTGAAATCGCGCATGTGGGCATGTTTGACCACGAAGCGGAGGCGATGGGCATGAAGGTTGACACCTTCACCATTCCCATCTCAGAAACAGATCGCGGGCGCACCGATGGCGAGGATGGGTTTGTCAAAATTTACGTCAAACAGGGCAGCGATAAAATTCTGGGCGCGACCATCATCGCCCGTCACGCTGGCGAAATGATCAGCGAAATCACAACGGCGATGGTTGCTGGCGTGGGCATGAAAAGCCTGTCCACAACCATCCATCCGTACCCGACACAAGCCGAAGCAATCAAAAAAGCGGCCGATGCGTGGAACCGCACCCGCCTGACCCCCCGCGTGGCGAACCTGTTCAAAAAATGGCTCGCATGGCAACGATGATGAGATAGGGAGCAGGGGGGATGAGGAGAGGGGGAGATTACGACTTCCAATCTCCCCTTCTCCCCCGCTCCCTTGCTCCCCTGCTCCCTGATGTTTGATGAAAGAATGCGTTCTCTTAAAGACACGGCCATCAATCCGCTAGCACGGCCGTTTTTACGAATTCCCCCGTGGGTGTTTTCTGTTGTGGGGTTACTGATGGGGGGATTAACGGCCGTTTTTCTCACTCAACAACAATACCTTCTCGGCCTCCTGTTTTGGGGGCTAAACAGGCTGTTCGATGGGTTGGATGGCGCAGTCGCCCGACTAAGCGGTCAGGCCAGCGATTTCGGCGGCTATTTAGACATCATTTTCGACTTTGTTGTTTACGCCATCATCCCCATCGCGCTTGTGTTGGGGCAGGGCGGGGGGGATGAGGACACGCTGACACTTGCGCTCATTTTCCTGCTCAGCACCTACTACGTCAACAGCGCATCATGGATGTACTTGGCCGCTATTCTGGAAAAACGGGAGCAAGGCAACGCCGACCGATTGACCAGCATCACCATGCCCGCGGGGCTTGTCGGCGGCACAGAAACCATCGTGTTTTACACTGCTTTTATTCTGTTTCCGTCTTATTTGGTTTTTCTGTTTGGGTTAATGGGGTTGCTGATTGTGGTCACGATTGGACAACGGATGGTGTGGGCGGCGCGGCATTTGGGTTGACACATTCGCATAGCCATTAAGCAGAATAATCCTATCTATGGGCATTGATCTTTGCACTTTTTGGTCGCCCAAAAAGGTCGCCCTTAAACTGTAAAGACTACTTCGCATAGACACTCTACTGAGCCACTCCATGCCGCATCGCCCAAACGGCCGCTTGTGTCCGATCCGAAACACCCAATTTATGAAAAATATGACGCACATGCGTCTTTACCGTGCTGGTGCTGATGGAAAGCGTGTTAGCGATGGCACTATTATTCAAACCAGAGACGATCAGCTTGAGAATCGTCGTCTCTTGCTCCGTCAACTCTTCGGCGGGCAATTCGGTCGGTTCGGGGGTGGGATGGGGAATGGATGGTGGATTATCCATCCCATTAGTGCTGTTTCGCATCGTTGTTCTCCCGCTCTTTAATGCTGCCAGTAACAACTCCCGATCCAGTAATGAATCACCAGTTGCCGCTGCTCGCACAGCGCGGGGAATGCGTTGCGGATCAACCTCTTTGGACAGATAGCCCGCCGCGCCTAATGAAACCGCCCGCGCCAGATATTCAGGGTTGGCGTAGGTGGTCAGCATGATGACACTTATCTGCGGATTTTCACTTTTAATCGTCGCTAATGCACGCAAACCATCCATGCCAGGCATACGAATATCCAGTAACATCACATCTGGCTTGGCTTCACGCGCCAGTTTGACAGCTTCATGGCCGTTACGCGCTTCTCCGATCACATCCAGCCCGGAATCAATTAACAAACTGCGAATTCCAGCCCGCACCACACCATGATCATCTGCAATTCCCACCCGAATTTGTTCGTTATCCATATGAATAATTAATAATAGATAATGGATAATGGATAATTAATGATGATCGTGCGAACAATTCATTATTAATTATTCCCAATTCATTATTCATTATTCTCCTACTGGTATTTCCAAATTAACGGCCGTTCCCATCCCTTCGTCACTTATAATTTCACATTGTCCGCCCATCATTGCCGCCCGTTCCTTCATGCTGATGAGGCCAAAACATTGGCTGTACTGTTGCAATTCAGTTTGATTAAAACCGCTGCCATCATCCTGAACTGAGATTGACAAACGGCCGTTTTTCTCTGCAAGTAGAATTGTCACCACCGACGCATCTGCATGTTTTCGCACATTGCTCAACGCCTCTTGCGTCACACGGAATGCTGTCAATTCAACCGCAGGAGACAGCCGTTTATCACCAAGTTGGCTCTCAAAAGAGACATCCCAGCCAGCAACCTCGCCAACATCCCGCGCCAACTCGTTTAAGGCAGGAATCAATCCCAAATCATCCAGCAGGGTGGGGCGCAACCCTTCCACAACGCGCCGACCTTCTTGCACTGCCCGCGTCAGATGTTTCATCGTCTCATCCAACGCCTCTCTTTTTTTAGGCTCTTTGCAAATGGCACTCAACTTGCTAAGGTGCATCCGTGCCGCCACCAGATATTGGATGAGGCCGTCATGTAAATCGTAAGCGACATATTTGCGCTCGGCTTCCTGCGCGTCAATAAGTTGTTCTACTAAATTTTCTAACCGCTCTTTATGCTGGTCTACGCGCTCATACAGGGTGATGTTTTCAAGGGCGATGGACGACTCGACGGCCATTGTGAATAGTAAACTGCCACATGCTGGCTCGCAGAGGGCGGGATCGTCGCCATATAGCTCAATTAATCCTCGATGACCGGGTTCAATACATAATGGTGCGTAACAAAAATAGCTGGAATCATCTAATTTTCCTGATTCCCATCCCGTTGTGGTCAACGCCTTTTTTCCAGCAGAAACGGCCGTTTCTGATTCACGTCGAATCGCCCAATTCTTGTCGCCAGTTGCCACATCGGGCAACAAAATATCTCCCTGTTCTGCTTCTGTAAAGCTGATGACACAATAGTCAGCATCAAACAGATCGTCAGCCGATTCTAAAATCGCAGCCAATGTCGCCTGTCGATCTAATCCAGAGCTGATGCGCTGACTGCTGACATTCAGTTTTTCCAATTGGGTGAGATGATCATCAATTTTGCCTGCCATTTGGTTGAAAGCGGCCGTTAATTGCCCAATCTCATCCTCTGACTTTACAGGAATAGGATCAACTCGTTCACCCTGACTAAACTGCTCGACCCCTTCCTTTAACTGCAAAATGGGTGCGGTTAATTGACGAGACAGAATACTGGCAATTACCATCGCCACAAAAACAGCAAAAATTAAGATAGCAACGGCCGTTGTCCGAAACTCATTCACCGATTGCAGCAAAGAAGTAGTCGATGAGTCACGCATAATCACCCAGTAATTATCCCGATCCGATCCCACGGGGTAAAGCGGCGTATACACAATAACTTGTGATGATGTTTCATATTGCCCTTCCACTCCCGATAAAATATCTGCCGCCCGATCTCCATAATCTTGAATGAGATTATTTTCAGTTGCCAATCCACGCGGCTCGCCCCATAGTCGGGTGTCATCGGTGTGTGCTAAATAATATCCATCTTGATTGACCATGCTTAATGGTGCATCTGCATTGTCATCTTCTTCCAGAAAATCAAGGAATGTATCCGCATAAACATTGATAATCAGAATGCCGCGTTGTTGGTCATTATCATCAAATACAGGCGTTGTGTAACGAATGACGGGGATATATGGCTCTTCAATCTCTCCCATCTCGTGGTTCAAATCGAGTGGGGTGACGTAGATGCCTCCGGGTGGCAGCTTTACTGCTTCTTGAAAATAATACCGATCCTTTTTGTTTTGCAGATTATCTGTGCGGACAATTTCAGAAAAACGGCCGTCTGAATCAATCCGCACCTGTTCCTGTCCATGCTCATCCAGATAGCGCACTTGATAATACGCTGGGCGTGCGGCCGAAAAAATCAAAAATTCCCGCTGTGCCTGCTCCTGCCAAAAATCAATGCTTCCTTTATCATCAGCGGCCAACGCTTCAACCAGATAGTGAAGGCTGTCTAAATGAGAAATGTACAGCACATCACCACGCACATGATTAAGAAAAGCAGCGACTTGTTCCGCCCGCAAACGCACATCATTCCGTGCCGACTCAATCTCCCGCTGGCGAATAATACGACTCGTCACCCAATTGCCATACAGCCCCGTACCAATCAGGGGGACGATGACCACGATTAAAAATGCCGCTAATAATTTTGTCTGAATTCGATTAAACATTATGCAAGTGTGCAAGTCTCAAGTGTGCAAGTTACACACCTCGTCTTCTATCTCTATCCTCTATCTTCCACATTGTATCCCATGTCGGAATGCTGTCTAAACGCTTTATGGATCCGCCATTCAATATCATCCTATAGGATGATACGCTGTTGCCCTATAGGATGATTCGTTGTCGTTGGTTATAGCGGAAAATAAGCAGTATCTTGAATAATATGTAGACTAAGCGTATTTCATATCATTCTTAATGACCGTGATGCACCATATAACTGACGATGGGGCATTGCAAATTGTTATAGTCAGCAAAAGGAGAATTTAGCAAATGAAGAAATATATCCTTACTGTAGTCACCACTCTTGTTCTGTTGTTAGCAGTAGCTGGCGTTGCGCTGGCTGCCTCATCATCAGTAGAGAGTTCGGAAATAACGGCCGTTTCTGCCGCACCATTAAGCGCACCTGTGGCGCAAGATGAAGCACCCGCAGAAGGCTGTCTTGCTTGCCATAATGGCATCGAAGACATCGTTGATCCCGAATCTGATATGGGACGGCAGCTTGATAATCAAGGCGGTTGTATCGCTTGTCATGGTGGAGACGACACCATAACCGATGATGCAGACGCAGCGCATTTAATGGGTACCGACGGCGAATTTTTCCCCGATCCCGGTTCCCCCACAGTCTCTGACCAAACTTGTGGTCAGTGCCATTTGGATTATACCTACGCGATGGAACGTTCTTTGATGAACACCGAAGCGGGTAAAATTCAGGGTAATATGTGGGCATGGGGTATCCACGGTGAGTATGGTGAAGAAAGAGAGCATAAATATGGTAACTACACCATTGATGATGAAGACGGCCCAGAACCCATCTTCGGCACCGACACCTACAAAGCATATATGGTAGCACTCGCCGAAGCGTATCCAGATCAAATGCTGGATCATATGGAAGAGATGCCTAATCCAACCGTTGAAGAAATCGTTGCTAATCCAGAATTGGCTGGTTTCACTTATCAACGGAACCAATGTCAACGTTGCCACGTCGGCACACCGCCACGCAGCAAGCGCGGTGATTGGCGCGGTATGGGTTGTTCTTCCTGCCACATCCTCTACAGTAACGAGGGTTTGTACGAAGGCGGCGACCCGACCATTCCGATTGACGAACCCGGCCACTTATTGAGCCACAAAATTCAAGGTACACGCGAAACTGGCGGCATCCCCGTTGAAACCTGTAACTCATGCCACAATCGCGGCAAGCGTATTGGTGTAAGTTTTGAAGGTATCATGGAATTCCCCTACGGCACACCAACCGATGAAGATGGTATGGGACAGCCGAAATTGCACACCAAAAAATATCTCTATATCAAAGATGATTTGCATCACGACCCCATTAGCCGTGATGGCAACCCAGAAGGCGGAATGCTCTGTCAAGATTGTCACACCAGCATTGATATGCACGGTGACGGCAACCTGTTCGGTACAACGCTGGCACAGGTAGAGATCGAATGTTCAGACTGTCACGGTACAACAGATGCTTATCCATGGGAACTTCCCATCGGCTACGGTGAAGAACTGTTGGCTGGCGTAATGACAGATGAGCCACGCGGTATATCAACAGAGGATAACGAATTCGCCTCTTTTGGCACAAAATATGATGTCGAAGATGGATATATTCTTACTGCACGCGGTAACCCATTCGGTAATATCATTCGACGTGGCGACGATGTTGTTGTCCACTCGGCTACTGGGCGCGACTACGTTGTTCCTACGCTGAAAGGCATTAAAGAAGCTGGTACATGGAAATCTCCCGACGCGGAAGTGGCGATGGATAAAATTCAGGCGCATAAAGACAAACTTGAATGTTACTCCTGCCATGCAGACTGGGCACCACAATGTTACGGCTGTCACGTCACCGCTGATTACACCGAAGGAAATATGGGTACAGATTGGGTTGCCGTTGGTAATTCCCGCAATGCAAGCGGTGTTGCTGATACCAGTCTGATGATTCCTGGTAAAATCAGTGAAGGACGTTCCTATCTCCGTTGGGAAAATCCGATTCTGGGTGTCAATGGTGAAGGGCGCGTCACCCCGATTATTCCTGGTTGCCAAGTTATCTTTACGGTTATTGGGCCTGATGGCGAAAATATCGTCAACAATATGATTGGTCACACGTTGCCTTTTGAAGAAGGCGGTGGTGAAGATGGGCAACGCGGTTTGGACATGGCTCCTGCACAACCACACACCGTTGGTCGTGAAGCGCGTAGCTGTGAATCCTGCCACAGCGATCCCAAAGCATTGGGATACGGTGAAGGCGGCGGTAAATTCCTGTTGGGATATGACAATGGATTCGTCATTGATTTGCGCGATAATGATGGTAACCTCATCCCCGAACAGTACCAGACTCAAATTCAGGCTATCCCTGATTTGCCAATGGATTTGATGCAGGTTGTTGACCCCGAAACGGGCGAACAAATGCAAACGGTTGGCTCTCACTGGCCGGCATCTGGACCACTTTCGCAAGATCAGCGTGATCGTATGGAACGTACAGGCGTGTGTATGGGTTGCCATACCAACATGGATGACAGTGATTTCTGGACGGAACAAGTTGTTGCCAAATATGGCGAGATTGTCTCCAATGATGATCATATCAATCTAATGAACCAGCTATTACAAGATGCAGTCGGCGGCGGGGAAGACCTTGCAACAGCAACGTCCGAGTTGATGGCAGCACAAGATGAAATCGCATCGTTGACCGCTGATGCGGCGGGTGTAGACGAACAGGTTCAAGGTTTGGAAGCGGACTTGGCAGAAGCTGAGACAGCCCGTGATGAAGCAGAATCTTCTTTGGCTAACGCAGAAGCGACGGTTGAATCTATGCCAGAAACGGCGGAAACGACAACTGATAGTGGTAGTGGCAGTACGCTTTATCTTATTATGGCTCTAATTGGCGGTTTGCTGGTTGGTGCTGGTGGCATGTTTATGATGAAGAAGTCATAACATAAGGTGAGGTGGTTCATTCTACCAAGAGTGAACCACTTTTAATTAAATAAAAAAGCTGTAACCATTTGGGAGATGGTTACAGCTTTCCTGTTAGCGTTGGCGGGTAAGGGTGCGAACATCTTGCTCGCCACAGCTAACGGATATCTTAACGAAACTATCAAAGGAAGCAAGTTCATGTTTGCTACCCTTAACGAGGCGGGTTAATGACTCAAGAAACACTCCCTGAGAATGAGGAAAACGGCCGTTCTAATACTTGGCAATGGATACTTGTCGGTATTGGAGCGGCTTTGGTATTGGTCAGTGGCGGATTATGGTTAAACGGCCGTTCTTCCACAGACTCGTACCACGACGATATTCCCACAACAACAGAAACAACTGATACAGAAAATGAAAACGGCTCCACCAACGACTTCATCAAGCTGGCATTAACTCAAGCTGGGCAAGGTGATGTGGACACGGCGTTAGAATCATTAGATGTCGCCATCGCTTCCGATGTGGACGCGGCGGCAGAGGCGTATTATTACAAAGGCATCATTTTTGCCGAGCAAGGCGAATATGCCGACGCGCTGGACGCTTTTGAACTAGGTATTTCCGCCAACCCCCATATGCCCGAACTGTTCGCGGCACGAGCGACAACGTATGCCACGATGGGGCGACCAGCAACCGCGCTTGAAGATTTTAATCAGGCGGTTGAATTAGACCCTGACTACGCCCCAACCTACGTTAATCGTGGGCAAGCGTTCCTGAACATGGGCGAACCCGATTTGGCGATGGAAGATTTTGATCACGCTTTGGTGTTGAATCCAGAATTAACGGCCGCTTATTTCAATCGTGGTGTATTACATTTAGAAAAAAGCGAAAACGATGACGCTCTAGAAGATTTTTATAAAGCAATTGAATTTTCGCCCGATGCGCCAGCCCCCTATTTCAACCGTGCTGTCGCTTACATGAATTTGAACAATCTCCCCGCCGCCGCCGCTGACCTGATCATCTACATTGGCATGACTGATGATGAAGAAGGTAAACATCAGGCAGAGGCGTTGTTAAGCTCTTTGGTAGAGTATGAACAACAGCAGGAAAACAGTCACATTGGAGATACGAGTGATGAGTGACGGGTCTGCGAGTGGCGAATTTACGAGTAAAAACTCGCTACTCACCACTCGCCACTCGCACAAGGAGCATTATGGCTCAAATTAAACGACGAAAGGTTCCATTTATTCTGCTGGCTGTGTTTGTGTTGTCGGCCGTTTTAGTCGGTGGCTATTACAGTCAGCAATCGGCAAATGCGGCCGTAGATCAACCCGTAGATTACAGTCACAAAGTCCATATTGATGCAGGTATGGAATGTCTGTACTGTCATTCCAGCGCAACACGTTCACCTGTTGCTGGCGTGCCATCGGTACAAAAATGTATGGGTTGCCACGAAACCATCGCCACCGATAATGAAGATGTAATGGTTGTGATCGACTATTGGAATCGGCAAGAGCCAATCCCATGGGAACGGGTCAATAAAGAACCTGATTTTGTCTATTTCAGTCATCAACCGCATATGCTTAGCGGCTTGTCTTGCGAAAATTGTCATGGTGAAGTGGGTGAGATGGATTTAGCCGAGCCGGTGGTCGATATGCACATGGG
>CAYSDT010000006.1:12411-19403 GCA_964429835.1 uncultured Ardenticatenaceae bacterium
TAACTATGAAGAAAGCAACAATATCACGCCGAAGTTTTTTGAAATTAGTCGGTGGCGCGGCGGCGGCTGGGGCGACAATGGGTGCATTGCCCGTTGCCGCCAAGAAGGCCGGCGAACATTTTGAGCCGTATGTCATACCGCCAGAAGAAGCATTGCCGGGCAAAGCGACATGGTACGCGACGACGTGCCGCATGTGTGCTGCGGGATGCGGGATTATGGTACGGACGATAAACGGCCGTGCTAAGAAAATCGAAGGTAATCCCGCCTACCCATTGAATAAAGGCAAAACGTGTGCGCGGGGTCAAGCGGGCTTACAAGCCCTCTACAATCCTGACCGCCTGCGAAACGCTGTTAAACAAAACGGCCGTGGGTCACGCCAGTTTGCTCCATTATATTGGGACGTTGCGTTGAGCGAACTGATGGATAAGTTGGAAGCCGCCGATCCTGCCAAAGTCGTCTTTTTTGGCGGGGTGATGGCCGACAGTTTGTATTACGTCACCAGTCGTTGGTTGGAAGCGATGGGCGCACCACCACCATTGCAATACGATTTGCACGCCGCACTTGAAGGGCGGGCGACGAGCGCAAAGGCAGCCGAAACCCTCTTTGGTACGATGCAACAACCCGTTTATGACATTGCTAATGCAGACGTAATTTTCTCGTTTGGCGCAAATTTTGTCGAAACGTGGATGTCTCCTGTCTCATACAGCCGTGCGTATGGTGAATTTCGTGGACAAGCGAGCGGACGTGGATTCTTGGCTCAATTTGAGCCGCGCATGTCAGCCACAGCCGCCACAGCCGACCAATGGGTTCCCATTCGGCCGGGCATGGACGGTCTCGTTGCCCTTGCATTAGGACGTATCATCGTTGAAAACCGATTGGGTAAATCTGGCACGTTCGGACAAACCTTCTCGGCGATGTATCGCGGCGTTGATGTGAAAACCATCGCCCACGCCAGCGGTGTGGATGAAGAAACATTGACCCGCATGGCGCATATTTTGGCTGACGCAGAACGCCCGCTTGTTGTGCCGGGCGGCAACCCTGCTGGTCACACCAACGGCTATGACAGCTACATGGCAATTCAATCGCTCAATCTGATTTTGAGCCGATTGGGACGGAGCGGCGGCGTGTATTTGTCGCCAGTAAGCCCCGCTGATACGCTGGAAGCGGCTCCGATGCCTAATTCGTTTGCTGACGTGGAAGCGTTAATCGAGCGCATGAATGCGGGTGATGTGGAGGTTTTACTGGTGCATGGGGCAAATCCTGTGTATGAATTGCCAGAAACGGCCGCTTTCAAAGAAGCGTTAGCCAACGTCCCCTACGTCGTCTCGTTTAGCTCATTTGTGGATGAAACGGCCGTTCAATCCGACCTCGTTTTACCCGACAACACCTATCTGGAAAGTTGGGGCTATCAAGTCGCCTCACCTGGTACAGATCGGCCAGCCGTCACTTGCCAACAGCCCATCGTTGAGCGCATGTACGACACCCGCTCCACAACTGAAGTCATCATGGCATTGGCGCAGGAGATGGGCGGTGAAGTTGCCGAAGCAGTGCCATGGAGCAGTGAAATGCTGTTCATGGAAGATGTCACCAGCGCAATTTACGGCTCCAGTCTCAGCCCCTACCCCGCCAAAACACACGGCGAATTTTGGGCAGCCTTCCGTCAACATGGCGGCTGGTGGGCGTATCAGGAATTAACCCAAGAGCCAGAACCCGTTGGCTTTGAAAATAAAGCATTACCCGTTGCTGCCCCTGAATTTGAGGGCAGCGCACGCGAATATCCCTTCTTCTTACACCCCTATCCGAGCGTGAACCTGAGCGATGGGCGCGGTGCAAACTTGCCATGGTTGCAAGAAGCCCCCGATCCAATGACGACGGCCGCTTGGAATACATGGGTTGAGATGAATCCACAAACCGCCCACAGCTACGGCGTACACGATAATGATGTGGTCAAAATCATTTCGCCAAATGGTGAAATTGAAGCCCGCGTTGTCGTTTATCCCGGCATTCGTCCCGATGTGGTGGCGATTCCGGTAGGGCAGGGGCATGAGGATTACGGCCGTTACGCCGAAAAGCGTGGCAGCAACCCGATGGATTTAGTAGGAACGACAACCGACCCAGAGACGGGCGCATTGGCATGGGCATCTGCCCGTGTGCGTATCGAACGGACTGGAAGAACAGAAAAATTAGCACGATTGGAGAGTTTACATGGCCACGGCAAAGAAAAACTCACTTAATACACCCGTAAACGAAGGTGGCGGGCATGAAGAGGAAGCGACTGGCACGCGCTGGGGCTTGACCATTGATCTGGACAAATGTACAGGCTGTCAAGCGTGCGTTGTCGCTTGTCATGCCGAAAACAATGTTCCCGTAGTGGGCGAGGAAGAGACGGCTTACGGCCGTTCTGCCCATTGGCTGCGTATTGAACGGTATTGGGAAGGGGAATACCCCAACGTCAAAGCCAAGTTCATGCCCGTCATGTGTCAGCAATGCGAAGAAGCCCCTTGCGAAGCAGTTTGCCCCGTTTACGCCACTTATCACACCGACGAAGGGTTGAACGGACAGATTTATAATCGCTGCATCGGCACCCGCTTCTGCGGCAGTGCCTGCCCGTACAAAACACGCATGTACAATTGGTTTGATCCCGTCAATCCAGAGCCGCTGCAAGAACAGTTAAACCCCGATGTGACCGTGCGTATGCGCGGCATCATGGAAAAATGTACTTTCTGCGTCCAGCGTATCCGCCGCACACAGGAAGATGCAAAAGGGGAAGGACGCGAAGTATACGATGGCGAAATTCAACCCGCTTGCGTGCAATCTTGCCCGACTGATGCGTTTATATTTGGCAACATGAACGATCCTGAAAGCGAGGTCAGCAAGGCGGCTCTTAGCCCGCGTGCGACCCGCTTATTGGATAATTTAGGTACAAAACCAGCCGTTGTTTATCTCTCAGGAGGTGAAACCCGTGTCTGAAATTAGCAGAATTAGAAAAAGTGATGGCGTAATCGTTCCCGAAGATGTGCAGGATCAACTATTGTTGACAACGCTGTCTGATGATGAGTTAAATGCCAAAATGTTGGAACCGATGATGAAAACGGGTCCACTGTATTGGGGTGTCCTAGCAGGATTAGCGGCCGTTTTCTTCTGGGGTCTGTACGCTTGGGCGTATCAAATTCGCTGGGGGTTCGGCGTAGCTGGCATCAATCGCCCCGTGTATTGGGGCATGTACATTTCCACATTCGTTTTCTGGGTTGGCATCAGCCACGCGGGGACGATGATTTCGGCCGTTTTACGCATTTTCAAGGCAGATTGGCGGCGACCCATCACACGCGGCGCGGAAGCGATGACCGCCTTCGCCCTCTTGATGGCTGGCCTTTACCCCATGATCCATGTGGGGCGGCTTTGGAAAGTGTACTGGATGGTTCCCTATCCCAATAATCGGTATTTGTGGCCGAATTTCCAATCGCCGCTGATGTGGGACATGCTCGCCATTACCACTTATTTGGTTGGCAGCAGCCTCTATCTCTATCTTGCCCTTCTCCCCGATTTGGGCATGGCGCGGGATAATTCTAAAGGATGGCGTTACAAGTTGTATCGGGCGATGGCGTTAGGATGGCGCGGCACGGAATCGGGATGGCATAAGTTGGAGAAATCGTTAGGCATTTTTGCCATCGTTATCATCCCCATCTTCCTTTCGGTTCACTCCATCGTTTCGTGGGATTTTGCGGTGACGAGCCAGCCTCGCTGGAACAGCACTATTTTGCCGATCTTCTTCATCATTGGCGCAGTTTTCTCTGGCCTTTCCGCGTTAGCTACCATTTTGGTGCTGGTGCGATGGGGCATGAACCTTGACTTCTATATACGAAAAGAACATCTTGATAATGTTGGCAAATTGATTTTTGTGGCAGGTATCTCTTGGATTTACGTCTGGTTTGCGGGGTTGATTGTGGAATGGTATAGCAATATGCCCGTCGTCATCGAACTGTTACATGATGAATGGTACGGCGAACTTGCGCCCCTCTTCTACGCCATGATGGTTCTTAATATCGTTCCCATCTTCTTTTTGGCATTCAAAAAAGTACGCCGAAACCCGCTTGCCCTGCTGATTTTAACCTTGATGGTCAATGTCGGTATGTATATCGAACGATTTTTAATCGTCGCTGGCAACCTAATGCGGAATTACATGCCCTTCAATTGGGGTGATTATAGGCCGACATGGGTTTCAATCAGCATTGTGACGATGACATTTGCTGGATTTATCCTCTTCTACATGATTTTTACACGGGTCATTCCTTATGTGCCTGTGTGGGAAATCAAACAAGGGCGATTGCGTTTCAGTACACGCCAAGTTGGTCGTGTAGAAGTGATAACAATTACGCAGGTTGATTAGGGAGGTGGCGAGCCGCGAGTAGCGAGTATGCGAGTAAAAACTTGCCACTCGTCACCCGCAAACTTGCACACGGAGCGATTTATGGACAAGACAATTAATCTCATGGGACTGTTTGATGATGATGTGACAACAGCCGCAGCCCTTGATGATATTTACGATTTGGGTGTGGAAGATGATCAAATTACCGTTATTTCATCCATCCCCTATCCAGAGCAGGCGTTGGGACGGGAACATGTGTGGATTCGTTTGCCGATCATTGTGTTGGTCGGCGCGGCTATTGGGTTTGCAACAGGATTTTTCCTCTCGTCAATCACCCCTCGTTTATACCCAATTAATGTGAGCGGCCACCCCATTACAGGCGGGCCGCCAGCGGCGATCATCACCTACATTTTCACGATGTTGTTCGCCGTTATAGCGATATTTATCGGTGTGTTATGGGAAATGGATGTGCCTGGCTTTGAGAAGAAGTTTTACGACAAACGCATCACCAGCGGTAAGTTGGCGGTGTTGTTGGAAAACTTACCGATGAATCAGGAAAAAGCGGCCGTTTCTGCGATGGAAAAAAATGGCGGGCAAGATATTCGCCGTCCGGAGAAGATGTCATTATGACCAGACAAGCCAAACGCGCTTTCATTATCGTCGCTATGTTGACACTTCCCTTTATTGTTGGGTTGCTGTTTACTTATCAAATAATCAAGATACCAGTTCCTACGGATATGGATGAAAATCCAACGACTGGATATCAGGAAGGGCGACGTAGGTTGCCACCAATGGGTGCTGTCTCTATTGAAGGACAGGCTCTCGTTGTTGGCAGTCTGCCAGACAACCCCGTCCCTGCGGATGAGGTTTCGTTGCAACGCGGGCAACTATTGTATGGAACACATTGCGCTCTCTGTCATGGTGAAAGCGGCATAGGCGATGGCTCTATCGCTGCTTTTTATGAAGAAGCGGAGGCTGAACCGCCGCCAGACATCACAGGCAGCAATATCGCCAATCAATTTGACGGTGCAGTGTTCCGCACTATCACACAAGGGCAAAAGGCAATGCCCCCGTTGGCTGAAAATTTAACCGTTCGAGAACGATGGGATGTTGTAAACCATCTTCGCACTTTGGAATTCACGGAATAATTGAAAATTGATAATGGAGAATGGATAATTATTAATTCCCCATTATTCATTATCAGTTACTAGGAGATAGCGATTATGCTGACTCGGAAAAATGCACTACTTATAAGTTTGTTTCTCATTGTAATCGGATTGTCGGCTTGTACGGGCGATCCAAATCCATACCCAACAGGAGCAACGCCGATCCCGACGTTGATTCCGGTAACATTGCCGCCAAGTGATGTCGTATTTGCGGCCGAGGTGGAACCTGTTGATGTAAGTTATCCCGCAGGTATTCCCTCAGCGGAGAATGGTGAGCCGTTGTATATGGAACATTGTGCTGAGTGTCACGGTGAAGATGGCACAGGTGCTGTCCCCAACGCCCGCGATTTCAGCGATGCTGATTATCGGCGTGGTAAAACGCCACTTGAATTCTATCTGGACACCACAGAAGGACATGGCGGTTCAGGAACGGGGGATGATATGCCTGCGTTCGGTGAGATGTTAACCTCTGACCAGCGGTGGGATGTGGTGTATTACATTTGGCGATTTGCCGTTCCGACGGAATCGTTGGTTGCAGGACAAGCGTTATATGCGGAAAACTGCGTAGATTGTCATGGACCCGCAGGGGAAAGCATGATTTTGGGCGCGGCTGATTTCTCTGACCAACAGTTTATGAGCAGTCATCCATCAAGCGACTTGTTCGTGTCGGTAACGCAGGGCGAGAATGATATGCCTGCGTGGCAAGCGCGTCTGACTCAGGATGAGCGATGGGCGGTTGTAGATTTCGTCCGCACGTTTACATACAATCCTGTGATTCCTGCTGCTGTCGTGGAAGGCGAAGATGGGGGCGAAGAGGCTCCAGTTTTCGTTGTAGAAGAAATTGTTGAACCTGAGAAACCAGAATGTGATCCTGCTTATTTGGCACAAGAAAATCCATTCACATGGGACGATGCCGATGCCGTTGCCGAAGGGTTATTGTTGTACGAAGATAATTGTTCTCGTTGTCATGGTGCTGATGGCACAGGTGAAGAAGGACTGTCTTATGTGCCAGCCGATTTGACAAATCCAGCTGTGCAAACGCTGTTGCATGAGAATGGTGGTGAATATCTTTGTCGCGTAGCGGAGGGCATAAGTGATATGCCAGCTATGAAACGGCAAATGGATGAGAGTCAGATGTGGCAAGTGTTGACCTATGTGGGGACGTTGGGAGAGTAGTATTTACTGACGTAGTTCAAATTTAGAAAAATTGAGAGTTGCCCGTGATCGTTGCAGAATCAGCAACGGTTATGGGCAACTCTTTTTGTTTTGGATAGAAGACTCTGGTAGAGGGCGTGTATGCGAATGGTGAGTGCATTCATCTGCAAAAACAAGGACGGGAAAATAGAACGCAGATAACGCGGATTTTTTATCTTGAAAATCCGCCTAACCCTGTAAATCTGCGCCCTATTTTTCATCAATTCCTCATTTATAAAAACAAGTACGGGACAAAACGGCCGTTT
>CAYSDT010000007.1:0-6894 GCA_964429835.1 uncultured Ardenticatenaceae bacterium
GCCAATGCAATGCCAATCATCGCGCCGAGAATACCGAGCAGCCACCATCGCTGCACAATTTGCGTCTCGCTCCAGCCGAGCAGGACAAAATGATTGTGGAGAGGGGCCATCTTAAACGGCCGTATATCCCGTCCTAAAAACTTGCGGCTCAACACCGCCGACACAACCTGAATTATCGTCGAAAACGTCGTCGCCACAGGGATGAAAGCGATAATGGGTAAAATCAACCATTGATTGCTCATCAGCGCGACCACGCCCAACGCACCGCCTAACGCCTGCGACCCCACATCACCCATGAACATTTGGGCGGGATGGGCGTTGTACCAGAGAAAGCCAAAAATCGCGCCGACGGTGATGAAGCTGAACAGCAACAGATATTGCTGATCTTGCATAAATGTGACCACACCATATGCCGCAAATGCGGTGGCGGCAATCATGCCCGCCAGCCCGTCCAATCCGTCGGTCAAATTGACCGCGTTGGCCGTGCCTGTGATGATGAATACGGCGATGGGAATGTACAAAATGCCGATGTCCAACAAAATCGGGACGGTCGGGACAGCCATCCAGCCGTGATTATCGTTAATGACCACATACAAAGCGATGGCGACCACGAGGGCAATGCCAATCTGAAACCAGATTTTGACCCGCGCCTGCATCCCTTCGCCCGGCCGCATGTGAAAGCCTTGATAATCGTCGATACCGCCTAAAATGGCGTAAGCGATCAGCACGCCGATGGGCAAAATGATACTTTCGGCCGTTGATAGCTCTTGTACCAGCTTCACAATATCGACCACGCCCGTAACAACGACGACCCAACCGACGATGAGCAAGCCGCCCATCGCGGGTGTGCCCATTTTTTTCATGTGCGATTGCGGCCCGTCAATACGAATCTGCTTGCCTAATTTGAGGCGGCGCATTAGTTCGATAAAGGGTGCGCCCCAAATCGCGGCCATAACGAAGGTGATGATGCCGACGGTTAGTGCGAAGGGCATTATGCGAGTGGCAAGTTGCGAGTGGCAAGTTGCAAGTTGCAAGTTATATATTGTTGGTTGTCTTTGTCTTTCATCTCTATCTCTTGTCTCTGTCTACTTGTCTACTCAGTTGCGAAGGCGGTGACGATGCGGTCTAGGCGCATTCCCAGCGAGCCTTTAATTAAAATGGTGTCGGTTGATTTGGCTTGTTGTTGGAGGATGGAAACGGCCGTTTTTCCCCCATCATCTACAAACAGTACCTGATCCGTCGGTAAGCCCGCCGCTATCGCCTCTTCGCCGATCCAGCGACCACGTTCACCAACGGCGATTAGCAGTTGCACCACTTCCGCCGCCCGACGGCCGACCAGCCGATGCTGTGCTTCTTCCATATAGCCAAGTTCCAACATATCGCCCAAAACAGCGATACAGCGGTGATCGGTTCCATCCATGTGCAAATCATTCAGCAAGTTCAGCGCAGCTAACGCCGAATCAGGGCTGGAATTATAGGTGTCGTCGATAATCGTTGAACCGTTGGGTCCAGGGGCGGCGACAAGGCGCAATTGCGCCCGCGTATCGCCCAATCCCGCGATAATGTCGCCCCATGCCATGCCTTCAACAAGACCAACGGCCGTTGCTCGTAAAGCAGTATGCACGCTGTGTTGCCCCAACAGCGGCACATGGACGACAAAACGGTCGTTTTTATGGTGTAATGTGAAACGAATGCCCGACAATCCCATCGACTCGATATTATCTGCCCATAAATCGGCCGTTTCGTCCAAGCCGTAGGTGAAGATGTTCGCCGACGTGTACGCCGCCATGCCCATCACCAATGCATCATCTTTATTGAGAATGGCCGTGCCATTTTCTGGTAAATTTTCGACTAATTCGCGCTTGGCTTCGACAATCGCTTCCAAACTGCCCAGCCGTTCCAAATGGACGGGGCTGACATTTGTCACCACGCCGATGGTCGGTTTTGCAAGGTCGCAAAGCAGGGCGATTTCGCCGCGCTGATACATGCCCATCTCCAAAATGGCGCGTTGATGGCTGCGGTTTAGTTGCAACAGCGTCAGCGGCAAGCCGATTTCGTTGTTGTAATTTCCCGGTGATTTTAAGGTACGGTAACGGCGCGACAGCACCGTGTAAATTAATTCTTTGGTTGATGTTTTGCCCACACTGCCCGTGATACCGATGGTACGGATGCTGGACAGTCGCTGCCGCCACGCTTTGGCGGCAATTTGCAATGCAGTTTGGCTGTTTTTAACAACCAAACAGACGGGGGATTTGCCGCTGTAATGAATCGGTTTATCGTAGCGTAAATCTATGTTGGTGTGACGGGGGTGCGGCCGTTCCACAATTGCCGCCACCGCGCCACGCTCGAAAGCGGCTTCCACATACGCATGACCGTCCACCTGCTCGCCGACAAAGGCGACAAACAGGCTGCCCAAATCCGCCTTGCGGCTATCTATCACAACGGACAAAACCAGTGGCTCTGCGCCACTGGTTTGATACGGTTCTGATGGGGCTAATGCCTCTAAAAAATGACCAACAGTTAACATAATTAATAATTAACAATGAATAATTAACAACGAACGACTAACATTTGTTCATTGCTCATTGCTCATTGTTAATTCTCCCGTGCGGCCAGCATATCTGCTCGCAGGCGCACGTTGTCGGGTGGGATGCCGAGCAAAACGACCAAATCATCGGTTAAATTGGCGAAAGTGGGCGCGGCGGTCATCGATCCCCACGGGTTGATTTGTGGGCGGTCGATTTTGACGTACACAATCACTTCTGGCGCGTCGGCGGGCAGCCAGCCAACGAACGTACCAATCACATCATTTTGCAAATACACGCCATTTTCGGCAATTTGCGCCGTCCCTGTTTTACCAGCGATGGTGTAACCCGGAATTTGAGCGACAGAAACTTCACGGGAAACGGCCGTTACGGCCATCGTCGTCACATCATGCGCCGTCTGTGCGCTAATCGGTTTACTCATCACCGTCGGTTCATGCACAAAATCGCCATTCGCACTGTGAATTTCCTGCACCAGATACGGCTGCATAATTTCACCATCGTTTGCCAACGCCGACAGAGCGGTAATCATTTGCAGCGGCGTGGTAGCGATACTTTGCCCGTAAGCGTAAGTCGCCAAGAACGATTCCGTCCATAATTCATCGCCGGGCAGGGGCATTGTGCCTGCCGCTTCGGACATCAAATCGATACCCGTCGGGCTGCCGAAGCCGAATTGGCGCAAATAATCGTTGAACGGCTCCGCGCCCATCATCGTGGAAAGCGTCGCCGCGCCAACATTAAGCGACCGCGCCAGCAAGGTCGTCATATCCACCGTGCCGGGCGCACTGCGATCCCAATTGACGGTGCGATGGCCGCCCACTTCCAGCACGCCTGCGTCATAATAGGTGCTGTCGGGGGTGACAACGCCAGCATCCAGTGCGGAAGCCATCGTGATGAGCTTCATCACCGAGCCGGGTTCAAATTGGTTGCTCACAGCCGGATTGAGCAACAACGATTCGGATACATCATAAAATTCATACGGGTCGTAGCAAGGCGCACTCGCCATCGCCAAAATTGCGCCCGTGCGCGGATCCATCACGATGATTGTGCCGCTTTCGGCGCGATGTTCTATCAACGCGGCGGCCAATTCTTGCTCCACCAACCGTTGCACCGAGCGATCAATCGTCAAGGTCAAATCTGAGCCTTCGCGGGCGGCGACGGCTGGTTGTTCGCGCAAGGGGGACAAAAACACGGTTGCGCTGGCGGCTTCACCAGCCAACTCTTCTTGATACAGCCCTTCTAATCCAGCCCCACCATCGCCATTGAAGTCAACATAGCCCAACGTGTGGCACAGCAGTTCGTCTTGCGGGTAGAAACGACGGGGGAGCGGGTCGATTTGAAGGCCACCATAATCGGCTTGCAAGTCGCGGACAAGATCGGCAACTTCCACCGAAACGCGCCCTGCCAACACTTCATGCGGGCGATCAGAGACGAGTGCGCCCATAATTTCTGATTGCGGTTTATCCAAAATCGGCATGAGGGCAAGCGATAAATTTTTGCTATCTACCACCATATTAGGCGATACGCTAATTTGATAATCGTTGCTGTTGGCGGCCAACATCGCGCCGTTGCGGTCATAAATTGTGCCGCGTGCGGGCTGGGCGATGACGATGCTCTCGTCAATGGAACGGCCTGCCCATTCTGGCCCTTTAACGATTTGGAAATTGATCAGGCGGAGGATGATAAGGAATGTACCGATCAGCAATCCCATCACAACGACCCACATACGGCGGCTTTGGCTTTTATTCACGCGCTTCTCCTCTTGCCAAACCAGTAACGCTGGATTGGATCGTCCACACAATGGCTTCTGTCATATTAGCTGGCTGTTCAACGGGGGTGATGGTGGCGACGGGTTCGGAAATAACGGCCGTTTCTGGGTAATTTTCCACGATGATATAATCAATATCATCCGCACCAGCAGGCACAAAACCCATCCGTGCCGCCTCAGCCTGCAACCGTTCTAACGATTGCCCTTCCGCAATTTTGCGTTCAATCTCACCATTCTCACGCCGCACATTATCAAGGTTGATCTGCAACAGTTGCACCTCACGCCCCAATGTGGCGATTTGGCTCGTCTGGCGCAAATAAATTGTTCCTAACAAAGCGATGAGTACCAATGCGATCCCCCACCCCAACGCCGCTTGCGCCTCGGTCAGTTGACCCAGACGCTTTACATCCTCTCGTCGTTGGCGGCTTGATTTCACAATGACATCCATTTTCCAAATGCAAGGCCGCCATCTGAGGTCAAGGATGGCGGCAAAACAGCGGTGTGCTGAATGTTTAGCGGCGATTGCGTGCTGGCGGCTGGCAATCTGCCGGAGTATGCAAGTTGCAAGTAGCAAGTTGCAAGTGTGTAATCCACCTGCAACTTGCTACTTACCCACTTGCCACTTTTTTATAGTTTTTCTGCTACACGGAGCCGCGCACTGCGACTGCGTGAATTTTCGGCTATCTCCTGCTCATTCGCCTGTACGGGCTTACGAGTAATCAATTTCAATATCGGCTCTGTATCACAGGTACAGATGGGTTGTTTTGGCGGGCAAATGCAATCTCTCGTCAAATCACGAAACAGTCGTTTAACAAACCGATCTTCCAATGAGTGAAAGCTGATAACGGCGATACGGCCGCCCGGTTTCAACAAACTAATGCCAGCGGGAACACCTTTTTCCACTGCGTCCAATTCGTGGTTGACGGCAATTCGCAACGCCTGAAATAAAAGTGTTGCCGGGTGAATCCGTCGCCGTCGATTGCCCATATTATTGGCAATCAGTTCCGCAAGCTGCCGCGTCGTCGTGATGGGACGATTGGCGACGATGAGACGTGCCATCTTGCGACTGCGACGCTCTTCACCATATCGCCAAATGATATTGACGAGTTCATCTTCGGGTAAGTTGTTAATTAAATCAGCGGCCGTTTCCCCTTGCGTGGGGTCAAATCGCATATCGAGCGGCCCTTCACGCATGAAGGAAAAACCGCGCTGGGCATCGTCCAGTTGGCGGGAGGACAATCCCAAATCAAGCAAAACGCCGTCCACCTGATCAAATCCATGTGCGGGGGCGATGGTCGCCATGTCGGCATAACTGGCATTAACGGCCGTTACTCTCTCCGCATATTCACCCATCCGCCCCATCCCAAAGGTGATGGCTTCTGGGTCTTTATCAAAGGCCAGCACCTGCCCGCTGGGGGATGATGCCTGCAAAATGCCGAGCGTGTGTCCGCCTGCGCCAAATGTGCCGTCTATATAACGGCCGTTTGGTTTGGGTCGCAAAAAATCAATCGTTTGGCGATAGAGGACGGGAATGTGTTCAAAAGAGCTGACAGGTTTGGCTGACATATCTCATCTTGTACAAGCACTGACAAAACCTGTCAGCTCTTGCCAATTAAATTCCTAAATCAGCCCAGCCAGTCGTGTCGGCTTCAATGGAAGCGCGAACGGCCGTCCAGCTTTCCTTGCTCCACACTTCCAAATAGTTGAACATGCCCGCGATGACAACTTCTTTATCAATGCCTGCAAATTCGCGCAAATAGGGCGGAATAATAACGCGCCCCTGTCGGTCGGGAACGAGGTCAACAGCACCAGAAAACACGCGGCGACGGAAAGAGCGCATGTCAATATCGGATAACGGCCGTTGGGCGATGCGGGCGGCCAACGCTTCCCACTCATCCATCGGGTACAGCATCAGATTTTGGTCGAAGCCGCGCGTCACCACCAAGCCAGTCGCCACCAAAGCCCGAAATTTTGCGGGAATTGTCAGCCGGCCTTTGGTATCAATTGTGTGTGCGAACTCACCTAAAAACATTATTATCCTTTTTTACAAAATTAGAACATTTGTTCCAAACGCTCCATTTTGCATCATTTTTCTTACTAATTTATGCACTTGCGCCCCACTTTCCACCACTTTCCACCACTTTATGACAAAAGTATACCCCATCGCCCCCGCAAAGTGTAGGTAAATTGGGGCGCAATTCTGTTTTTTTAAGGTGAATTTTGCGTAAAACAAAAATCGCCTTCCCAAGTGGAAGGCGATTTTTATTTACGTTAGCGTAGCCTGCGTCTGTCGAAAGCGTAGCGATGTTTGTCGCCTCTGCCTTCGGCTACGGACGTAGCCGTCCGCGCTCAGAGGGAAAGTCGCCCCAGCGGGGCGACTCTACGAATCTGTGGATACGCTTTCCCATGGATCAATTCCAATAATTTTGGCATAAAGGTAACGCCCTAAAATAGCAAGCGATCCCAAAACGGGGATGATGATGAGGGCAACCAGTACGCCAGCCATCGTCAACGCGCCAATCACGGCGATGAAAACAACGGCTGGATGCAAGCGCAACGATTGACCAAGCACGCGCGGGCGCA
>CAYSDT010000007.1:6994-19216 GCA_964429835.1 uncultured Ardenticatenaceae bacterium
CGCAAATAACGGCTCCACACATCACGCACGCTGGTGTATAGCTGACGGGCATCCGTCTGGTGAGCGGGTGGGGCAAGATTGAGCAACCAATCGCGCAATGCGCCCCAATCGAGCAACAGGTAATAGATCGTCACTACAATAATCAAAATCCATGCCAGATTGGCCGACGCAGAACGGGCATAATCAAGGATAAGATCGGCACTAAGCACGTCTGTAGAGATAGCTCTCAATTCAGCAACGGTCTCTTCGAGTGGCAGTTCAAAGCCAAGTATGACGATGGGCGTAGCCACAAAATCTTCAACCTGATCGCTGATAACAGTCAATTCAGTGACAACACTGGTCGTCCCTTCGGGCAACAACGGTATAACCAGCACAACAAGGGTGACGAGCAGGCCAATTGTGCCAATGTAAACGAGTGGAACTGATAATTTACGCGGCAATTTAGCGCGTTCATGTACAAACGAAACGATTGGGTCTAAAACATAGGCGATCAGGGCGGCGATGAGTAACGCGCCTATCAAGCTGCTGGCAGCAACGACAAACCAAACGGCCGCAATGATAACCAGTGTTAAAACAAAGTAACGATTGATGGTACTCCATTGTTTATTCATAAACGGCCGTTAACCCTCCTTATTATAAATTCGCAACAATACTTAATGAAATCCATAGTATTGTATTGTACAATACATTATTCTGAAATATCTTGTCAATAATCAGTGAAACCATCTGATAATTGGTGCATCTAACAGAACGGCGAGATTAATTTATAGACGGAGAACATTATGGGCATTTTCGACATTTTCAAAAAGAAAGACAAATCATACGACCGGGTTTTCAACGCAACCGACGATAATTTTACCGTACAAGTCATTCAACGTTCGTACAAAACGTTGATCATGGTCGATTTTTGGGCGGCATGGTGCGGCCCTTGCCGCATGTTAGGGCCAATTTTGGAACGGATGGCCGACAAGCCAGATTCCGTCTTTGAATTGGCAAAACTGGACACCGAAAGCAATAAGAAGATGGCGACGCGCTATAAAATTCAAAGTATTCCCGCTGTAAAATTTTTCCGCAATGGGAAAGTCGTCGGCGAATTCGTGGGTGTGCAGATGGAACGCAATATAGACCGCTTCATCGAAGAGATTTTGAGTGACGACGCGCCCAAGCCGAGCCTAAAAATGAGTGGTAACCCAGCCAAACGACTGGAACAGGCGAAAGCATATTTGAATAAGGGAATGGGCTTCCAATCAGCCATCACCCTGAAAGATTTTCCAGAGGGCGAACAGTTAGAAACGGCCGTTTCTCTCCAACCACTCGCCCGTTTCCTCTGGGACATGGACGATGGCGATGCGTACACAGGTGTTGAACCACTGGATGACGCTTACGACCAAGCATCGGCCGCCATGAAAAAGCGTTCCGCCAAAGACGCACTGGAAACATTACGCAGTGCGGTCGCCTTCGGTAACGAAACTGAACAAGCACGCACGCAGGAAGTTATTACGTCGTTGGAAGCGTTTGTTGGGTAATAGCTGGCGAATAAATTCGCGCCTACGACTGCAAAGTCGGCCTTCGCCGACTGGCTATTAGTCGGCGAAGGCCGACTTTGCAACTGTAGTAGATTCATCTGCCGTATTTCTGAAAAAACAGAAGCCGCCCCAGCAGGGCGGCTCTACAAACGATTATCATGTAGAGACGCTTCGCTGAAGCGTCTCTTTTTTTACAACAATGGTTGGCGGATGGGTGCAAATGTTTGCCGATGAATGAGGCAAGCCCCATGCACACCAATCACATCACGGTGCATTTGTGTACCGTATCCTTTGTGTTGAGCAAAACCGTAAATTGGATACAACGCCCCCATTTCGACCATCACACGGTCGCGGGTGACTTTGGCGATGATGGAAGCGGCGGCAATACTCAGACTTTTGCTGTCGCCACGAATGATGGATTGTTGGGGGATGTTGAGAAATGAGAGGCGAATACGGCCGTCGATGAGCAGGTAATCGGGCGCGGGGCTGATTTGGTAAACGGCCGTTTTCATCGCCAATTTCGTGGCCTGAATGATGCCAAATTCGTCTACCACCGCCGCTGATTCCATCCCCACGCCATACGCCAGCGCGTGTTCGAGGATAAGATCGTAGAAAATGTCACGTTTTTTGGGGGAAAGTTGTTTGGAGTCATTAACGGCCGTTAATTTCCCCATCGCCACCTCATTATGTAAAGGTAACAAAACGGCGGCAGCCACGACTGGCCCCGCCAACGCCCCCCGCCCCGCTTCGTCTATGCCGACTATGCGGGAAAATTTTGGAGAAACGGCCGTTTCAAACCTTAAATCAGCCATCACTCGCAAACTCGCCACTCGCTACTTATATTCCCCACGCTTCCCCTTCTGCCGAATCCCCCACACCTCAACCAACATATTATACGAATCCTGCAACGGACTAATGCGACTGTTGGGGCGATAATGCCAATTGATTGGCACTTCAACGATTTTCTGTCCCAATTGTTGCGCGATGAAAAGAAACTCCACATCAAATGCCCAACCATCAATCGTTTGCCGCTCCAAAATATCCCGCACATGGTCACGATGAAAACATTTGAAGCCCGCTTGCGTGTCCTGAAAGCCCGGAACCGCCAACACGCGCACAATCATATTGAACACCCGCCCCATCAAATGACGGTAATGCGGCTCATCAAATCGTTTTGCTCCCTCTATTTCACGGCTGCCAATGGCAACATCATACGGCTCAATCTGCGGTGGCAAAAATTTAGCCACCTCGCTAATCGGCATCGACAAATCAGCATCGGCGATGAAAAGATATTCACCTTTGCCCGCCAATATGCCCGTGCGTACCGCCGCGCCCTTGCCTTGCGTTGGCTCATCCAACACATGAATATACGATTTTTCGGCCGCTAATTCATCAGCGATTTGGCGCGTTTTATCCTGACTATTGTTATTGACGATGATCACCTCAACGCCATAGCTTTGCGCTTCGATGAAATGCACCACCTGCGGCAACGTGCGCGGCAGGCGGTCTTCTTCGTTATAAGCAGGAATAATGATGCTTAGATAGGGTGCGTTCGTGTCCATGTCATCTATCTTGCCATTCCTGCGAAGGCAGGAACCCATATCTTAGGAAAGATGGATTCCCACCTACACGGGAATGACAATGTTAGTTTTAGTTCTTTTTAATCACAACTTGCACGAGGGGACGACGGCCTGTCTCGGCGTAGAAGTAACGGTTGAGGGCTTTTTCAACACGGCCGTTTAACGCCGAAGAATTATTACCGAACTGCTCCGCCACATGCTTAATCGTTTGCTCCGCGCCCTTCAATAACGCATCTTCCTTCCGCAAATCGACAAATCCGCGTGAAACAAAATCAGGTTTGCCAGCAACAATTCCCTGTCCATTCACCGTCACCACCGCAAAGAAAATGCCATTTTCAGACAATTTTTCACGGTCGCGCACAATCGGCCAACCAATATCGCCCACACTGTCACCATCAATAAAGATGTAACCACCCGGCATCCGATCCATCACCGTAATGCTGTCTTCATCCAACAGTAACGGCGTACCATTTTCAATAACGACGATATTTTCTTCGGGAATGCCCATCTCTTGTGCCAGCACGCCATGCTGAGTCAGATGGCGCAATTCGCCATGAATCGGCACCATGAATTTCGGTTGCACCAATTGGATCATCAACTTCATCTCTTCTTGGCTGGCGTGTCCAGAAACATGCACACGGGCGATATTTTCATAAACAACGTGTGCGCCGCGCTGCAACAAACGATTGACGACACGATACACCATCTCTTCGTTGCCAGGAATGGCGTGAGCAGAAAAGACAACGGTGTCACCTGCTTGTATTTTCAGTTGGCGATGGCGGCCTTGTGCCAAACGGCTCATCACGGCCGATGGTTCGCCTTGCGTTCCCGTCGCCATAATGACTAATTCGTTGGCGGCAAGATGTTTTGCTTGATTGATGTCAATCAGCAACTCTTCATCAATGTCCAGATACCCCAAGCGGCGTGCCATTTTAACATTGTCGCGCATAGAGCGACCCGTGACGGCTAAGCGACGGCCGTATTTTACAGCCATGTCGGCCACAATTTGAATACGGGAGATTAGAGAGGCGAATGTGGCAACGATAATGCGGCCAGTTGCGTCGCGGAAGGCATCATCCAGCGCATCTACAACTGTCGCTTCTGTCGGTGTCCATCCCGGCCGATCTGCATTGGTGCTGTCTGCCAGCAGGCACAACACACCGCGCCCTGAAAATTCAGCTATTTTAGCGAAGTCGGGCGGCCAGCCGTCGGCTGGGGTGTAATCAAATTTGTAATCGCCAGTGTGTACAATTAAACCGACGGGGGTCGTGATGCCAAAGCCAACGCAATCGGGGATGCTGTGGGTCACATGGAATGGCTCGATGGTGAAATGTTTGCCGATGGTGAATGTGTCACCAGCTTGAATATCAATCACCTTACTATCTTTTGCGCGGCTGTTACGCCGTAATTTTACTTGAACCAAGCCCGCCGTCAGCGGCGTGGCGTAGATGGGCGCATCCACATGCTGCATCAGATGGGGCAAACCGCCAACATGATCTTCATGTCCATGCGTGACCAAAACGGCCTTCACTTTGTCCAGTTTATCCATCAGATATTTGAAATCGGGGATGATGAGGTCTACGCCGAGCATATCGCTCTGCGGAAACATGATGCCTGCGTCGATGATGATGATTTCGTCTTCGTATTCGATGACGGTCATGTTTTTACCAATCTCGCCCAACCCGCCAAGCGGGGTTATTTTTAATTTAGATGTCATTATTATTTTTTGTTACTCCGTAAGTATGAATCCATTAAAAAAGTTCAATTTTTCGTCTCAATAGGACTTACGCCTTGATGGGCAAAAGTCAAACTTTTTCCAGTAGTATCCAAATGTAAAACGTGAAACGTGCATAACCGCATCGGTTCCACGATAAATTTTAGTTAATTATTCAAGGTGCAACGCATTTTTCAAATGCGATGCACCATCTCTTATTTGATAAAGAAAAACCAAGCAAGTATGGCTGCGATGGCGGCCAGAAGGATGAGTGCTGTCAACATTCCCCATTTTGTTTTGAAAAATGGCGTGCTGGGTTCTGGTGTGGGAACAACGGCCGTTTTTCGCCCATTATACCGAATCACCACCGCCGAGATATTATCTAATCCACCCCGTATATTCGCCAAATCAATCAAGACAGTTGCCGCCTTCTCTGGTGTATATTTCGAGATCATATCTGCCATCTCAGCATCTTCTACATGGCGGGTCAATCCATCCGAACAAAGCAGTAATATATCGCCCCGTTTCAATTGTTGATGAAAAATGTCAATTTGCGGCGTTTCTTCCGAACCCAAACTGTACAAAATTACGTTTTTTCGCGGGTGTACACGTGCTTCCGCTTCCGTAATCGCCCCTTCTTCCACCAATCTGGCGACCAAGCTATGATCTTTCGTGATTTGGCGGAAGTTGCCTTTGCGCCAATGGTAGCCACGACTATCGCCGACATTAACAAAGTACGCATCTTCATCTTGAATGGCGACGGCAACCATCGTTGTTGCCATGCGACGGTTATCATTTTCAACGACATAACGGCGCACTTTTGTATTGGCGACTTGCATCGCCTCGCGCAACCGTTCGCCAAGATTTTCCTTGAATGGATTGGCAACATAATGCTCAATCGTGTACTCGCAAGCTAATTCGCTTGCCACTTCACCAGCCTCAGCACCGCCCACCCCATCAGCAACGATAAAGAGCCAACCATGATCGGCTTCATTCTCCGCATTTTGCGGCTCGCAACTGCTAATATAATCTTCGTTATGGTCACGAACCTGTCCCTGATCAGTATACAGAGATGCGTCAACCAGTCTGTTTTCAATCATAGCGTGATGGTATACAGAAATGCCCATCAGGGCAAGGAAGGATGGGAGAATATAGGGTAAATGTTAGATTCCAGCGGGGCAGGCGATGGGGTTTATGGAGGGATGGACTGTTCAAACAATCCATCCCTCCGTATATTTGATTAACCAATTAACAAATAAGCCATATACAGTACGATGAGAATTCCAATCACCATCAAACCGTAAATTATATAGTTAAGTTGAGCGGCATCTTTTTGCCGTTTAGCCATTTTAGGATCAACAACGGCCGTTTCTTCCTCTTTCTTCTCAACTTCAACATCTTCTTTCTTTTCGGGGGCGATGGGATCGTCGGTCATCGGCTCATCAGCTTCTGCCTCAACAGCCATTTCTGCATCCGATTCTCCCATCAACTCAGCAAAATCAATCGACTCTACAGCATCCAGTGATTCCAAATCACCGTCACCATCAACAGAATCAGCAGCAACCGCAACCGCCAACCAATCATCCATATCTGCATCTGAATCGTCTAAATCAGGCAGCGGTTCATCAACATCTGCGTCTAAAATCGCTTCCAAATCAGCCATATCATCAAATTCTTCAACAGCCGCAGGGGTGATGGCATCAACATCCTCATCTAACGTCGCCTGATACTCATTTGCCAACGCATGATCGGGATCAAGTGCCACTGCTTTCGCTAAATATGCTTCTTGCTTCTCTTTTGAATCAACCAACTGGCTGAGCAAAAGCCACGCATCCGCATTATCTGGCTCGTCTTGCAAAGATTGCGCCAACAGAAATTGTGCTTCCTTTATCTGCCCTGCTCGTGAGGCGACTACCGCTTGTTGAAATTGCTCGTTCATTGAGTCCCATCCATCTGTTTATTGTGACCGCTCTGAGTTTATGTCAAACATTATGACAAATAATAGCACGGTTTTTAGCAAATAACGAACACCGCCCGCTTCACGCCCAAATTTCACGCATATCTTCAAAAACGGGGCAAAAATATCCATCATGGCTATGGGAAACGGCCGTTTTCGCCGCCAACACAGGTAAGCCAAAATCTGCCAATATCTCAATCAATCGGCAAACCGACAGCCCCATCACCCCTGTAAAACAGCCATCCATCACCGCCACTGGGCGAAAGATGGGGTGCTGAATAGCGTAAGCTCCTGCCTTATCCATCGGATCGCCAGTTTCAATGTAATCGTCAATTTCAGCATCACTATAATCGCGCATGGTGACGATGGCTGTGTGCGTGTCCACAATCTCCCTGCCCGTCTTCACATCTAAAATGCAAACGCCGCTATTAACGTGATGGGTACGTCCGCGCAAGGCGCGTAACATGCGCCGTGCATCGGCGGCATCAACGGGTTTCCCCAGCAGCTTCCCATCCAACGCGACATTGGTGTCTGCACCAATAATCAGGGATGAGGGGAACTGGGGGGCAATAACGGCCGTTTTCAACCGTGCTGTTTTCCATGCGTCGATGGCAGGATTTGGGTCAGAAACGGCCGTTTCATCCGCATCCACCGCAATCGACCGATATTCATACCCCAGCAACCCCAACAACTGCCGCCGCCGCGGCGACTGCGAAGCCAAAATCAATTCAATATCCATAATTGATGTCCCACTGCCCTACACTTTTTCGTGTAAATTCGTTGCTGATTTTCACTAAATCCACTGCTCTATAAAAATATACAGTGATGAACGCAATAAACGCAAAAAGGCCGATTCATAGAAGAATCGACCTCTTTGCAAAATCAAACTATTCAGCCAGTCAAAGCAAGCTGTCTAATCAGAAATTATTTAAGCTCGACAACTGCACCAGCGGCTTCCAGTTTACCCTTCGCCTCTTCAGCAGCATCTTTGCCGACAGCTTCCAAAACGGTGCCGAGTTCATCGACAACGCCTTTCGCTTCGCGCAAGCCCAAGCCAGTGATGGCGCGGACTTCTTTAATAACGTTGATTTTCTTGGGGCCAATCTCTTTCAAGACAACATCGAATTCGGTTTGTTCTTCAACCTCTTCCGCTACACCACCAGCACCCATCGCCATCATCGCCATCGGAGCAGCAGCGCTAACGCCCCACTTTTCTTCCAACATTTTTGTCAGGTCAGCGGCTTCCATCAAGGTCAACGCGCTTAAATCTTCTACAATTTTTTCTAAATCGGCCATTTTTCAGGTATTCCTCCAGACTTTCATTATAAAAGTCTATCTATTTTTATTTTTTATCGTTCACAAAGCAAATTGCATCAACAACCCACTTAACTAATATAATCTGCGCTCATTACACAAGAACTATTCTGCATCAGCAGTCTTTTCGTCCTTGGCATACGCATCAACAACATTGACAACTTGCCGAACACCGCTAGCAATAACAGAAGCCAAATTACGTGCAGGTGCGCTGATAATGCCCACCAACTGACTTTGTACTTCTGGCAATGTTGGTAACGATGCCAACGCTTTCACGCCGTCAACCGTCAACACATCACCATCAAAGACAACACCTTTGATTACTAACTTCTCTTCCTTCTTTGCATAATCAACCAATGCTTTCGCCAACGGCGGCGCATCACTCATTGCAAATCCAGCAGCCATTTGTCCAGTCAACAACTCTTCTGGAACAGGCGTATCTGTCTGTTCCATAGCTACGCGCAATAACCGATTTTTTGTTACATAAAATGCACCATCAGCCTCACGTACCTTTTCCCGCAATGCTTCCATGTCGCTTACACTTAAACCTGTATACTCGGCCATGAAAATTGCATTGCTGCTATTGATTAGCTCAACATACTGAGCTACTAACTCGTCTTTACGTGCTTTAGATATAGCCAAACCCAATCACCTCCTACATTAAAGATATGTACATATCTCCTAAACAGAAAAATCCTCATACCAACCAAGTATGAGGATTCAAAAGTAACAGATTAAAAGCGTCTCTCAAACGCCTCACTCAATCACAGAATCTCACCTAGGCTGGAAATTTAATGTTGCAACGCAACAACCAACTGTCTTTAGTAAAGATATGCTTTGTAGCAAGAATTTTTCTTGCGTTTTAATATCACACGCTCTAACTAATCAAAGAAGAACGCATGTTAATAACTCTATTCTGACGACAATGCCTCAGAAATATCCATACGGATACCAGGCCCCATCGTGTTCGCCACAACCATGCGCTTGATGTACGTTCCTTTAACAGACGCTGGGCGGTTACGAACGATTGCATCAATGATCGTCTGCAAATTCTCGCGTAATTGCTCTTCGGTAAAGCTCGCTTTCCCAACGGGGGAATGGATGTTGCCTGTACGGTCAACACGGAACTCAACACGACCAGCTTTAGATTCCTGAATCAAACGGGGAAGTTCTGAGCCAGGGGCGACAGTGCCAGCTTTTGGATTAGGCATCAAACCACGCGGTCCAAGCACACGACCCAAACGACCAGCTTTACCCATCATCTGCGGCACAGCAATCGCCACATCAAATTCAACCCAACCGCCCTGAATTTTCTTAATCACCTCATCATCAGCGATGACATCGGCACCAGCATCTCTGGCGATCTGGGCATCTTCACCCTCAGCAAAGACCAAAACACGAACGGTTTTGCCCAAGCCATGCGGCAAATTCACAACATCACGAACCTGTTGGTCAGCGTGACGCGGATCGACACCTAAACGAAAATGAACCTCAACAGTCGGGTCAAATTTAGTTGTCGCTGTTTCTTTAATCAATCTAACGGCATCCGCTCGTGAATAGAAAACATCACGGCTAAATTTTGCGGCAGCCTCTTGGTACTTACGGCCTCTTTTTGGCATGATAACTCCTTGTGGTGCTGACGAGCATCTAATCAACGCCCTCCCACTCTTACGATTTTCTAAATCGCTTATATAAACTTAATCAGAAATAAGAATTCCCATACTGCGGGCTGTGCCAGCAACAATTTTCATTGCCGCATCGACATCCAACGCATTCAAATCCTTCATTTTAATTTCAGCAATTTCCCGCACTTGTTGCGAGGTTACTTTGCCAACTTTATCACGGTTGGGGATGGATGATCCTTTCTTCAAGCCAGCCGCTTTCTTCAACAAGCCAGATGCTGGCGGGGTTTTGGTGATGAAGGTAAAGCTGCCATCTTGGAAAACCTTGACTTCAACGGGAATAATCTGCCCAACCATGTTAGAGGTTTTGGCATTATATTCTTTACAAAATTGCATTAAGTTAATGCCGTGCGGCCCTAATGCGGTACCAACAGGCGGTGCAGGGTTTGCCTTACCGCCTTGAATCTGAATTTTAACAACTGCTTTTACTTTCTTTGCCATTATTTACTCCCGGAGTCCAAACGCCCGTTCAAGGCTCCTCCATATATCAGTAATTAGCTATAAATTATACTTTTTCGACGTGCATGAAATCCAGTTCAACTGGTGTTTCACGGCCGAAGAAGGAAACCATAACGCGAACTTTTGCTCTCTCAGCATCAATAACTGCCACTGAGCCAATGAAATCGACGAAGGGGCCGCTGCCAATCCGAACTTTCTCGCCAACTTGAAAGTCAAATTTAACCTTGGGAGCTACGGCTTCCATACGGCTCATAATTTTTTCAACTTCTTCAGGGCGCAACGGCGTGGGTACATTACCCATGCCGACAAATCCTGTCACGCCCGGCGTGTTACGAACAACATACCATGACTCTTCTGACAGAATTAGCTGTACAAGAATATAACCAGGGAATACGCGCCGTTCAACAGTGCGGCGAACGCCATCCTTAATTTCTATTTCTTCTTCTGTAGGCACGACGACATCAAAAATCTCATCTTGCATACCCATCGTTTCGATGCGTTGCTCAATGCTGTGCCGCACTTTATTTTCGTACCCAGAGTAGCAATGAACGACATACCAAGCACGGCCATCACTAGGCAACACATCTCCCCCTAACAGGGAACTGCCACCATCATCCAGCGCATCCTTCTCATCAACTTCTTGATCCATGCTCATTCTTACCCGTACCTTGTCGCCATCCTTTTAATGTACATTGCTAACAACAGATGCACCTTGCCAGATAACAAGAAAACTAAACTATTTGCTCCAACAACAACCGCAATGAATTGGAGAACAGGGCATCAAACGCCCACAGAAAGCCAGCAAAAGCGGCCGTTACTGCCAATACAATCCATGTCAATCGCCACGCTTCTTTACGAGTAGGCCACGTCACTTTCCGCAACTCGCCCCGCGTCTCGCGCATATATTTGGACAAAGAATTCGATTGCGCCGCATTTTTATCAGCCGCTTTTTTCTTTTTCTTATTCGATTTCGTTTTTTCTGTTTTTTCTTCCGCCACAATCCTTTTCCTCCGCCATTACGCGGTATGTGATTACAAAACAATCTCCAAATTACTGCCAATAATATCGACAGCGATTCGGAGATTTGCAACCAGAGGTATTTGACTCAACAACCTCTTAGAAATTTAACAGGGAGTGCAGGACTCGAACCTGCAACCTACGGTTTTGGAGACCGTCGCTCTGCCAATTGAGCTAACCCCCTACATAAATGACTATTGTGATACTTATCGCGTTTCCTTATGGATGCGATGCGTCCGACAGCGCGAACAGTATTTGTTCAATTCCAAACGTGTCGGATCATTACGTCGATTTTTCTCAGTAATGTAGTTGCGCTCTTTACATTCAGTGCAAGCCAGAATGATGTGGCTACGTACAGATTTTTTCGCCATGATTTACCTTAATCTACTTCGTCCGCACACAGTTGTGTGCGGACGAAGCTCTTTCATTTCTTATTTAATAATTTCAGTGATAACGCCAGCACCAACCGTCAATCCACCTTCACGGATGGCAAAACGACTGCCGTTTTCCAATGCAACTGGCATAATCAACTCGACTTGCAAGTTCACACTGTCGCCAGGCATTACCATCTCTACACCTTCTGGGAGGGTAATCGCACCCGTCACATCCATCGTGCGGATGTAGAATTGGGGACGATAGCCAGGGAAGAATGCCTTATGACGACCACCCTCGTCTTTACGCAAGACGTAAACCTCGCTCCAGAATTCGGTGTGGGGGGTGATGCTGCCGGGCTTGGCTAACACCTGTCCACGTTGAATCTCTTCACGAGCAACACCGCGTAACAACAGACCAGCATTGTCACCAGCTTCTACTTTGTCCAAAATTTTGTGGAACATCTCCATAGAAGTTACAACAACTTTGCGGGTCTTCTCGGCCAAGCCGACGATTTCTACGTCGGTGTTTGGCAACATAATGCCGCGTTCGCAACGTCCTGTCACAACGGTTCCACGCCCTTTGATGCTGAACACATCTT